>CAJOPV010000018.1 GCA_905236495.1 uncultured Christensenellaceae bacterium | reverse complement strand
TGATGCCGCTGACGCCGCGATCCGCCAGGTCCTCCAAGATTTCGGCCGCCTGGGCGAAGGTGGTCATCACCACGCTTTGTTTGCCCAGCACGTAGTTTTCCGTTTCAGCCCCCAGGAAATCCACCGCGATATCGAAGGTGGTGGGATCGGCCTCGCCGAAATATCCTTTCCGCGTCATATATTCCCGAAGGGCGCAGGCCAAGCCCGCGTAGCTGGCCCCGTCGCCATCCTCCAGAAGGAACTGCTGCCGGATGTCGATATCCCGGGCGTGCTCGGTGCGCATGCTGATGGTGGAGGAATTGGGTCCGGTGGGCTGGGAATACACCATGCGGTAGAGATACTTGGCGCACGCCCAGTCGAATTTCATGCGCACGCCGTTGGGGTATGCCATGATCCGGGCCGCGGCGTCGCCGTTTTCGATGAAGCTCAGCACCGCCATGCCGTCGTCGGAATGCACCGTGCCGAAGGCGGGCAGCAGCACCTGCTCCGCGTCCACGCTCCAGTCGTTATAGACACTGCTTTCCACGCCGATGTTGGTGCCATATACCGTGCGGTCAAAGGGAGAAGAAAACCTTTCTTCGTTATCCTTGAGGTCGATCAGGGCCCCCTGGCCGTCCGGGATGATCATGTATCCCTCGTCCTCGCCCAGGTAGCTGTAACCCATGAAGGGGTACACATAGAAGCTGGCCACGACGAAGTTGTCCGGGGCCCCTTCCGTGATTTTTTCATGAGGGATGGATACGCTGAACCCCAGATCGTCCATTGTCAGCGTCACTTCGTAGCTGATCCCGATGTCGGGATAGCTGACCTGCGCCACGTACCCGTCGCCCGTCAGCGTCAGGTCGATTTCGTTCTTCGTGTTGATGAAATCCGCCTGGAGGGGAATGGTCTTCACCCCGTCCAGGTATTCCATCACCACGCCACTTTGGTAAAACCCCTTCCAGGTGGCGTTGTCCTTCATTTCATCCGGGTTCCGCACGGTGGAATAGAGCAGCTTGCCGCTTTCCTTGGATTCCACGATCAGGGCCAGGGTGTCCCGTTTCAGGTACAGGGTAAAACGGCTGTTCTCAGCGATTTTTTCATACCCCTCCGGCAGGGCCGCCCCTTGGGCGGAGGAGGGGATCTCCTCCGCCCGGGCGACGGATATGCCCGGGAGAGCGGCGGCCAAAGTCAGGCAGAGCACAAGGAAAAGGAGAAAAGCCTTACGTCCTCCTAACAAAGCGATACACCACCTCTCCGTAAATCCCCGAAATGAAGTTGACCAGCTGAGTGATCAGCACATAGATCACAAACAGCAGCGCCACCGTCACCAGCACCGTAAACAGCGTCAGGATCACGATGGACAAGGTGCGCTTGAAGGAATAATCGTTCAGGTACATGATCATCACAAGGATCAATATGCCCGTCCAGCCATAGCTGACTACGTCGATGAGGGTGATGAAAAAGGATTCGTTGAAGGTGAGCACGTTGGTCAAAAGGATGCGGATGGGCAGAAGCAGGATCAAGGGGGCCAGGATGTAGGCCGCGCCGATGAACAGATCCCGAAACCTGGCCTCGCCGTCCTTGATGGTGCACACCAGATAGCAGCAGATCACCAGCAGCAGCCACGCGCCGAAGAAGGTGATGAAATCGGTCAGCACCTCGAACTGGCCTTCCTGCACCGTTTTGAATAGGAAGCCGCTGTAATACTTGCTGACGACGCTCAAAACAAAGTAGATCAGCAGGATCAGCGCGGCGCTCAGAAAGCTTGCCTTCCCCTCGTGCTTGATGCCGTAGCAGCAGTCGTAGGGATTTTTCAGCATACGAAATGCCCAGCAGGTCCGGCTGACGATCCCGACATCGGCGATCTTCTTTTTCAGCCGTCCCAGAGGCTTCAGGAAGCCCGTTTTTTTGTTGACAAGCTTCGTGATCCTGGCAACGGCGAACAGCGCGATCAGCACGATCAATATCGTGCCCACGTTCGTGTGCAGCCAGTTGGATCTGAGCTCCCAGAAAGCGTCGGAATACCCCTGCTTGTTGCCGCTGTTGCGGAAGTTTTGAAGGGCCTCCGCGTACTCTCCCTCCCGGTACAGGGCCTCGCCCATGCCGGTGTTGGCGTAGGTGAACAGGCTGTTCATCCGCTGCACTTCCGCCCAGGGCGCCTTGCTTTCGGCGTATTTTCCATCCTGGAACAGGGCGAAGGCCTGATGCACCAGGTTGGTAAATTCCGTGGGCTCCAGCACCTGCACGGAGCACAGCACGCTGTCCAATACGTACAGGCGGTACTCCTCGTCCACCACCATGCCGGTGACGGATTTGAAGGTGCCCACCCGCTGATCGCCCTTGTCGAAAGCGCCGAAGACGAAAAGCATATCGCCCTCGGAGGTGTATTCCACGATGCGGCCGTTGGCGTTGGCGGTGAAAATGGAGCCTTCCTCCGTCACCGCCACGGCGGTGGTCAGCTCCGTCCAGTAGTCGGGGATCAGGGTGTTGCGGCCCGCCACGTTGAGCCGGCGCAGGCTGCGCGTGTCGTTGGTCTGGGACACGGCATAGACCATGCCCTTTTCGTCAATGCAGACGTTTTCCACGCTGATGGGCACGATGCCGGCCATGGAGGACAGCTGCTCGTCGGTGAACACCGCTTTTTTGATGGCGGTGAGCAGCGTAACGTTGGATTCGTTGGCCCCGTAATAGCCCAGGAACTCGCCCTCCCCCGCCGGGGAGATCTGCACGATGCCGTTGGTGTTGCCCTTGGAGCAGATATACAGGTTGCCCCGCTTGTCGATGACCACCTTCCGGGGTTTATACGGGGCGGTTTCCCCGAACAGGGGATGGGTGGGCTTTTGCCAGGTGCGGATGAGTTCGCCCTCCGGACTGTAGACCAGCACGGCCCGGGCGCTTTCGTCCGCCACGTAGATGTTGCCCTGGGCGTCCACGTTGACGCCGCTGGGCGTCTTGAAATTTTTCTTGTCCTTGATTTCCCGGATCAGTTCGCCCTCCCGGGAAACCACCAGGATACGCTTGTTGCCAGTATCGGCGATGTAGAGGTTCCCATCCGGGCCCATGCGCAGGTCCTGGGGGTCCTTGAGGGTCTCTTCCCCGAATCGGGTCATGGACCGGACGGGCTCGTAAGCCGTCTGGGTCTCCACCAGTTCCTTATTGACGCCCAGAGTAAAGGTCTTATAAGGCATCTTCGCCAGGGCGGGGACCGTCTGGAGCAGCAGCGCCAGGAGCAGCAGCAGGGCGGCGATTCGTTTTTTCATCTTCGTCCTCCCTTACTTCAGGCCGCTGTGCGCCATGGTGTTCATCACGCTGGACTGCATCACCACGAACAGAAGCAGGTTGGGAATGAACATGATCAGCGCGGCGGCGGCCGCCATGCCCTGGCCCTGCACCGTGCCCGCGGTGCTCAGGGTGTTCATGTAAAAAGCCAGGGTGCGCACGCCCTCGGAGGAGGTGAACAGGTTGGAGGTCTCGATGTTGTTCCACACGTTCTGGAACACCAGGATGGCCCCGGTGGCGATGGCGGGCTTGATGAGGGGCAGGATGATCTTGCGGTATACCGTAAAGCTGTTTGCGCCCTCCAGCTGCGCCGCCTCAATGAGGGAATCGGGCACGCCGTCCACGAACTGCTTGATCAGGAACAGGCACACCGGCATGGCCACCTGGGGCAGGATGTGCGCCCAATAGGTATCCAGGATGCCCAGGTTGGAAATGGTGAGATACCGGGGGATGGTCACCGCAGTGGCCACGAACATGAGGGCCAGGTTGTTGATTTCAAAAATGGTGTTTTTGAACTTGAAACGCATCTTGCTCAGGGCGAAGGCCGCCATGGTGCTGATGAGCACGCTCAAAAACACCACCGCCGCCGTCACCAGGAGACTGTTGAACACATACCGGCTCAGCGGGATCGTGGACGTGCCCGCGGCCTGGAACAGATTCTGGAAATTGATCAGCGAGGGATGGGATACGAAAAACCGGGGCGGGAAGGCGAACAATTCGTCCATGGGCTTGAAGGCGTGATTGATGATATACACGATAGGTAGGCCCATAAAGACGGCGATGGGGATCAGATACAGATAGAAGGGAATCTGGTTCTTATGGAATTTTTTTGGGTTCACCCGGGTTCCGCCGATAGCAGCCATGCAAATTCCCCCTTTCTCAGTCTTTCTCCGCGAACAGCCGACGCGCCACGTGGGAGAAGGCGTAGATCAGCCCCAGCAGCCCCACGGACACCGCCGCCGCGTATCCCATTTCATACCGGGTAAAGCCATAGTCCTCGATGTGGTTGGTCATCAGCTGGGCGGCGTACTGAGGCGTTGGGTTGCTGCCCGTCAGCATCACGCCGATGTTGCCCGCCTGGAAGGCGTTGACGATGCTCATCACCGCGCCGAAAAGCATCTGGGGCTTCATGCTGGGGATGGTGATGTAGAAAACCTCCTGGACGCGGTTGCGCACGCCGTCGATGGCGGCGGCCTCGTACAGTTCCGGGTTCACGTCAAGCAGGCCCGCCAGCATGGCCAGGAAGCCCACGCCCATGCTGCCCCAAAGAGCCACGATGATGACGATGGGCATGATGTAGGTGGTGTTGAGCATCCAGACGATGGGCTCGGTGATAACGCCCAGCTGGGTGAGCACATAATTGGCGATGCCGCTCTGGTTGCCCAGGAACACCACCCGCCACATCACCGTCATGGCCACGCCCATGGTCATGCTGGGGCTGTAGAGAATCAGGGCCAGGATGGTGCGGGGCAGCTTGGTCAGCTGGCTTAAGCTCCAGGCCAGGAAGAACGCCAGCATATACCCCACCGGCCCCACCACCAGGCTAAAGAGGATGGTATTGGGCAATACGTATTGCAGGAAGATGGTGTCCTGGGTCAGGAGGTTGATATAGTTGGTCAGTCCTACGTATCGGGGCGTCTGCACGGCGTTGTAGTTGGTGAAGGAAAGGCCGATGGCCATCACCGTGGGCACGATGATGAACACCGTGAACAGGATCAGATAAGGAAGCAGGAAAAGATAAGGCGTTTTTCGCTTGGTGATCATTTCTCCGCCTCCTTCATCTGATTGTACCGGTCGATCAGGTTCTGCACCACGGAAGCGTCCGGCGTTTTGAATTCCCGAAGCATCACGCCGTCCTTCCAGTAGCCGAATTCCTCCAGCTTGCGGTAGGTTTCCCTGTTGATGCGCTTGACGGCGGTATCCAAAGCCCGGCGGGCGTCGGTGCCGTCCACCACCACGGAAATGAATGCGTTGGAAAGCTCCCGCTCCAGCATATAGGTGCCCAGCACCCAGGGGGCCTCGGTCATCCATTCCATCTGCGAAAGAATGATTTTCTTATGGGCGGATTTGAGGGGCAGGCTTTCAAAGGCTTCCCGGTTGGCGGTAGGCCAAATATACTCGCTGCCGTAAGTAGACTGTAAAAGATTTCCGAAGGTGGACTGCACCTCGGCGCTGGACCACCATTTGAGGAAGGTCCAGGCCTCATCGGGCATCTCGGTCTGGGAAAGGATGGCCATGGTTTCCGCGCCGCCGGTGGTCCAGCGGAGCACGTTCCCGTCTTCGTCCATGAGGCCCGGGAACAGGGAAATATCCCACATGCCGTCCAATTCCGGCGCGGCGTTGAGCAAAAGATTATAGGTAGCCAGATCCGCGATGCCGATGGGCAGCGTTCCGTCCCGGAACTGCTGGTAGAAACCGGGCGAGGGCACGTCGGTGGGCATATTATAGACGGTGAACAGCTCCGTCATTTCCCGAAAGCCCCGGAGGCTCTCCTCGCTGTCCAGGGTGGTATCGCCGATGGTGTCGCCATAGATGCTGCCGCCGCTTTGCAATATAAGCGGCAGCGTGCCGGGGAACACCTTCATGCCCGTCATGCCGGCGGTGGGGAAATAATAGTTCATGTTCCGCCGCTGCAATTCCGGCAGGATCATTTTTACCTGCTCCATGTTATCCGGCACGTCGATATTCAGGGCGTTCAGGATGTCCTTGCGATAGAACTGCACCCAGAAATTCACCGTTTCCGGCATGGCGTAAACGCCGTCCTCCAGGGTGTAGGGAATGAAGAGGCCCGGCGAAAACCGCTGCGCGATCTCCGGGAAATCCTCGAATTGGGTCAGGTCGTACAGCGCACCGCGGATATCCAGGTAGCTGGGCACCACGTACTGCAGGCTCAGCACCACGTCCGGCGCGGTGCCGGCGGCGTTGGCAAGCACCAGCTTATTTGCGTCCGGCATCAGGGACAGGTCCACCTCGATGCCCGTTTCCGGGGTGAACATGGTATCCACCATATTCTGCGCGATCTCCAGGTACTGGCGGCTGCGGCCCATCCACACCTGCAAGTGCCCCTCCTGCCCGGTGCCCGCGGCATAATCCTGGCTGTCAAAGGAAGCGACGAACCGTTCGGTATTTTTCAGGGCGGAATCGATAAAGGAGCTTCCCTGGGGCAGCTGGGCGTCGGATTGATAGAAATAGATCTGGTCGATGGAAAGGTCGTTCTGGGCGATGTCCTGCAGCTGCTGGGCCAGCATCCGGGCGGCGCTGTTGCTGCCGGTGGAAAGCTCGCTGAGCCGCCGGGGCAAATCTTCCGGCTCCAGGGCCAGGCGGCGCAGCTGATCCGCCGCCAGGGTCAGGTTGCTGAAGGCGCTGCCGGAGCCGTTGGCGGAATAGGCTTTCATGCGTTCCACCGTTTCATCCAGTTCCGCCGCCCAGCCGTTCAGGATCTCCACCAGATCGGGGATGTAGGTCAGCAGCTCGTAATCCCGGTAACGGTCGGTGGTGACGCCGCCGGTGAGGCGCACCACCTCCAGACTCAGGCCGTTGATCTCCCCAAGCACCCGGTTGATCACCTCATAGACCGGCAGCAGCGTTTCGCCGTTCAGCCGCAGCGTCAGCGTATGCTCCCCGGCGGAAAGATAAAAGGTCTGCGCGTCCCCGGCGCCGGTTTTCGCCTGGCCGAAGGCAAAGGAGGCGGCATAGTCAAAGGCGATCTGCCGTGCCTGGGCGCTGGGCATTTTCCCGTCGATGAGCACGTCGGCAAACACGGGAAAATCGGTTTTCACATTCTGGCGGTAGCGGAAGCCCAGCCAGTACCAGCCCTCCTTCTCCGCCGTAAAGCGCCAGGTCACTTCGTCCCCGGCGGAGTCAAAAGACGCCCCGTCCAGGAAATTCATCTTCCGATGCTGGGTTTCGTAGGGGGTCAAACCTGGATCGAATTCCCCGGCGGCCCGGATGCTGGATTTGTTGCGGGAATAAATCTGCTCGCCCTCGATGACGATCAGGGCGTCCCCTGCAGCTGCCTGGCCCCGGTAATCCGGAAGGACTTCTTTTCCGCGGACAGACAGCGTTTCCAGCGTTACCGCGCCTTCCTGCATTTGCAAAAGCAGCGTATGTTCCCCGGCGGTCAGCTCAAACAGGAAGGGCGAATCGGTCCAGCCCGCGCTGTCCTGAATGCCGCAGGAAAGCAGCGTCCGCTGGGCGGCGGGGGTGGTGGCGATCTCATTGCCGTAGCGGTCCAAAGGGAACACGCCGTCGTCCATCCACAGGCTCTTGAGCTTCACCCGCCTTAGTTCGTAGAAGGGGATCTCCCCGTCCACCGCCACCGTCATTTCGCTGGGCAGGGAGCTTTGCGTTTCCGTGTAATAGGAAAACCACAGCTCATACTGCCCGTCCTGCGGCACCGAAAAAACGATTTCCGTTTCTTCCCCGGTTCTGAGGAGCACGAGCAGGGGCGTTTCGACGCTTTCTCCCTCGTACAGGGGCATCGTATAGGCTTTGGCATTTTCGCTGTAATACGGCTCCGTCCGGCTGGAAAACATCATCCAGTCCGCAGACGCCGCGCCTTCCGCCCGTGCGGCGGACAGGCAGCACAAAAGAAGCGCTATCGCCGCAAGCCAGGCAACCGTCTTTTTCATGCCCTTCGCCTCCGCGTCAGTTTTCATGCGCCGCATGGGAGCCCCACAGGGCCGCCCCCGTTTCATCCAGGGCGGTAAAAACGGGAACCCATACGCTTTCTTTGCTGTCCAGGGCCACCGTCATCACGCCCGTATAGGAAACGCCGTCCATTTCGCACCGGAAGAGGCCGCTCTCATCGCAGCTCCACGTGCCGGTCAGGTCGCCGGATACCGTGCCGTCCCCGTTCAGCGTGACCAATTTGCTCACGTGCTCCGTTTTGTTGATGTCCCTCTCGTGCAGGATCACCTTGTACAGCCCGGTTTTGTTTTCTGGGGCCTGGATCTCCTCCCCGGCGTAGCGCTGGGGCAGTGCCACGGGCCAGCCGTCTTCGTTCATGGCCATCTGATGCACCCGCACCTTGAAGCTTTCGCCGCTGCCGGCGAAGCGGGTGTGGAACACCAGGAAATACCGGCCCGTTTCCGCATCGTAATACGCGGAATTGTGACCGGGGCTGCGGTAGGCCAGGCGGAACTGGTTGGTATCGCTTTCCACGTTTTCAAAGCAGTAGCCCCCCATCAGCTTCACGCCGTAGCCCTCGTAATCCGGGTCGTTGAAGTAGGTGCCGGGCCGCCCGCCGCACTGGATCATCTGCTGCCCCAGGGCATCCTCGTAGGGGCCGTCGGGGTTGCGGCTGCGGCACACCCGGATGTTATAGCCGTCGTCGGCGTTCAGCCCGCCGAAGGAGAGGAAGAGATAATAGTAATCCGTGTCCGGGCTGTAAAGGATATAGGGGCCCTCGATGCGGGCGTGGTTTTTGCCCAGCAGCTTTTTGCCGTAATTCTGCCCTTCCAGGGGAAAGCCGGTGTCCGGGTCCATTTCCAGGATGTAGATGCCCCCGGAATAGCTGCCGTACACCATCCACAGCTTGCCTTCCTGATCGAAGAACACGCAGGGATCGACTACGTTGGGCAGATTATTGGCGTCGTAGCCCGCATAGCCGCTTTTGAGGAAAACGCCCAGGTTTTCGTACGGTCCCTCCGGGCTGTCGCTCACCGCCACCCCCAGCATGCTCAGGGGGCTGTCGCCCTTGCAGGTGCAGTAATAGAGGTAATACCGCCCGTCGTTCAGGCGCTGCACGTCCGGGGCCCAGAAGGTATCGGTCTTGGCGTACTGCAATGCTTCCTTCATCTGCTCCTGCACGTTTTCCACCAGCGTGCAGCCGTTGCCCGCGTCCCTGGAGATCATCTTCCATTGGATCAGGTCTGTGCTCTTCGCCGCCGTCATGTGGCTGCCGAAGACATAATACGTGCCGTCCTCCGCCCGGATGACGGAGGGATCGTGTACCGACACGTCCTTGAATTTGGGCACGGCCATCTCCCCGCTTTCCGCCAGCGCGCCGCAGCTCAGCGTCAGCAGCGCCAGCAATACCGCCCACAATCGTTTCATACTGTTATCCTCACGCTTTGGAAAGCCTGATCACATTCCAGGACAGGGCGGGCATCTTTACGTTCATCCGTCCAAGGTCCATCTTGGGGTTCCGGGCCTTTCCCGGCTTCACTTCATCGGGATTTTCTTCGGTATTGACCGCCTTTACGTCGTCGTGGTGCATAACGATGTGCTCCACAGCCTTCATTTCCCCGAAAGCCCGCAGGTCGCAGTTCAGGGTGATATCCTCACTCATATCACGGTTCAGCGCGAAAATGGTGATCC
>CAJOPV010000017.1 GCA_905236495.1 uncultured Christensenellaceae bacterium | reverse complement strand
TTCTCCGGCTTCATATCCACCAGATGATCGAAGAAATTATCATGCATGAAATACCAGTAGCTCTGGTCGTGCTCATGGGGCAGGCCCACGTATTCATCCATGTTGAAGGTCACCACATTTTTAAAGCTGACCTCCCCCGCCCGGTTCATCCGCGCCAGCTCCCGATATACCCCGATGGGGCTGGAGCCGGTGGGCAATCCCAGCACGAAGGGCCTTGCTTCCCTGTGACTGTTGATCTTGGCGGCGATATAACGGGCGGCCCACTGGCTCATCTTCTCATAGTTTTCCTGAATGACAACGCGCATGGAAAGACGCTCCTTTATATTCATTTATCATTGCGGCGGGAGAACCTCTGTTGCAGTGTTGATTCTGTTTTTTCCTTTCTCCCTGACGGCGCGCATTACGCCGTGGCGGCATCCGCCGAATCTTTCGATGACCGCCATCCCTCGTCAACCGTTCCCGGTCCCGGCGCTAACAGTTCCCTTTCTTCCTCCTCCCGGCGGGAAGCTGTTTTAATGAAACGATCACAATACATGTAATTGTGATCGTTTGGGATATTATATCTTTTTCCCCTTATTTTGTCAACCAATCCCCGCCCGGGGGGATCGGCGCCCCGTTTCGGAGCAATCGCACGCACACATGCCCCGTCCCCTCGAAGGCCACCTGACTTCCCGCTGTGCCCAGGATCTGGCCCGATCCCACGGTCTGGCCCGGGGAGACGGCAACCGCCGCCAGGCCCCGGTATTCGGAAGCATACCCGTTCCCGTGGTCGATACGGAGGATGGGCAATACCTGCTCCACCGTGCCGTCTGCCACGGATCGCACCGCTTCGCCCTCCGGCAGCGCAAAATCCACCCCCGGATGAATTTGCCAGATCCCCAGGGATTCAAAATAAACAGGCGTTTCGCTGTAAGGGCGCAGGATATCCCCTTCGCAGGGCCGCAGGGGGATGAAAGCCGCCGGGGCCGTCGTCACGTCTGCCAGGCGCTGGGCGGTATCGCTGAGGGCCTGAGCGCCGGGGGCTTCCCGCGCCTGCTGGGCCCGGGTCCACAGCCCGGACAGCAGGATCACCGACACGCAGGCAGCCGCCAGCAGATAATGCCCCCATTTTTCCAAAAACCGCCCCACAGCCTTCAGCATTTTATTCCCTCCCTTCCTATTTTATCCCTCTCCATTCGCTTCTATCCCACAGAAAAAGCCGCGCTCCCTGAGGAACGCGGCGGCATTGATGCGATTGTCAGGGCTGCTTTCCGATGTAAGCCAGGATACCTCCATCGACGTAAAGGATATGCCCGTTGACGAAGTTGCTGGCGTCGGAGGCCAGGAACACCGCCGGGCCCTGCAGGTCCTCGGGGTTGCCCCAGCGAGCGGCGGGGGTTTTGGCGATGATGAACTGATCGAAGGGGTGGCGGCTGCCGTCGGGCTGACGTTCCCGGAGAGGCGCGGTCTGGGGGGTGGCGATGTAGCCCGGGCCAATGCCATTGCACTGGATATTATATTCGCCGTACTCGGAGCAGATGTTTCTCGTCAGCATCTTAAGGCCGCCCTTGGCGGCGGCGTAGGCGCTGACTGTCTCCCGGCCCAGCTCGCTCATCATGGAGCAGATATTGATGATCTTGCCGTGGCCCTTCTTCATCATGCCGGGGATCGCCGCCTTGGCGCAGATGAAGGGGGCGTTCAGGTCCACGTCGATGACCTTGCGGAAGTCCGCAGCGCTCATTTCGATCATGGGGATGCGGCGGATGATGCCCGCATTGTTCACCAGGATATCCACCGTGCCCACGTCGTTTTCGATTTTCTCAACCAGTTCCTGCACCGCTTCCTCGTTGGTTACGTCGCAGACGTAGCCGAAAGCCTTGATGCCCTTTTCCTGATACGCGGCCAGGCCCTTGTTTACCAGCTCCTGGTTGATATCGTTGAAAACGATGGCAGCCCCGGCGGCGGCGTAGGCCTCCGCGATGGCAAAGCCGATGCCGTAGCTGGCGCCCGTGATCCAGGCGA
>CAJOPV010000016.1 GCA_905236495.1 uncultured Christensenellaceae bacterium | reverse complement strand
TTCCAAGCTGCATGCTCGCAGGCTGATGATGGCGTATCTCTACGACATCAAGGAAGCCAAGAAGGACGACGAAAACAAGGCCGAATACAAGGAACGCACCAAGGATAACAAGCATCCCGTGGTGGAAAAGCTGTTCCGGGAATACGGCCCCAAGTATCGCGCCCGCAACCAGGAAAAGGGCTGCGCCGGCGGCTACACCCGCATCTATAAGCTGGGCCCCCGTCGGGGCGACGCCGCCGAAATGGTCATCATCGAATTGGTGTGATCCCAAACGGAAAAGCAGGCTGTGAGAAAATCACAGCCTGCTTTTTTGCGTGAAAAGGCTGATTTTTGTTTTCAGGCGTCCGCCAGCGACATCACGTACACCTGGCAGGGGTTTTGCTCGTCCCACAGGGAGGGGAAGACCTCGAACTCCTGAAAGCCCAGGCTTTGATAGAACAGGTTGGTTTTGTCGTAATCGGGGTAGCGGCCCATCTGCACAGTCTTGACCTGCAAGAAGGCGTAGCCCGCGTCCCGGGCGGCCTGGCGGGCGGCGGCAAACAGCGCCCGGCCCACGCCCCGGCGGTGACAGGCCTTCTGAACGCCCATGACGGCGATCTCGGCGGTGGCGCGGCCCGTTTCCTTAAGGCACAGGAAGCCTGCGGGAACGCCGTCCAGCCAGGCGGCGAACAGCATCTGCTCCGCCGCCTCCCGGATGTACTGTTCCCGGCTTTCCGGGACGGCGAACCAATCGGTGAGCCCCTCCAGGATCAGCCGGGCCAAGGCGGATTTCTGCCCGGGATCGGTCACTTGCTCAACGCGCATGGCTGCTCCTTTCAGCCCCGGATCAGGCGGATATCCCGGCCCTGAAAGGGAATGGCAAGGCCGGATCGGGGATCCAGCAGGCGGGAGGAGAGGCGCTCGGTGTAGCGCTGCTTGATTTCCGCCCGGCTCAGATTGGTGGAAAGAACGGTATAAAGCCCCTTCGTCAGCCGGGCGTTGAGCAGGTTATAGATCTGCTCCACGGTGACGTTTTCCATCAGGGGCTCCATGCCCAGATCGTCGATGAGCAGGAGCGGGACGTCGAAGTACGCCTGGGCGGCCTCGCCGCTGCGGGAAAAATAGGCGGTTTTGAGGTCCATCAGCAGGTCGTAGGCGGTGACGGATACCGTTTCCACCCCCCGGCTCCGGGCGTCGTTGCCCACGCAGTTGAGCAGAAAGGTCTTGCCCAGGCCGCTTCCGCCGTGGAGCAGCAGCGTTTTTACCGCCCCTCCGGGCACGTTCTGGGCAAAGAGCAGGCAGCGCTGCTTCACCTCCGCCATGTACTCCCGCTGGGTCACGTCGGTGCCGGGCAGGGGCTCGTCGGGAAAGCGGCCCTGGTCGAAGGAAGAAAAGGTCTGCTCCCCCTGGGAGGCGGGGCCGGATAGAGCCAGGGCCTGCTGATATGCTGTCAGAAGGCACGCGCAGGGCTTTTGCACCCCGCCCTCATACACGTAGCCCGTATCGCCGCACTGCTGGCACTGGCACACGGGGTAGAGGTAATCGGCGGGATAGCCGTTGGCCCGGAGCGCGTCGGCGATCTGCCGGTTATAGGCGCGCATCTTCTCCTCCGGGTCCTGGGGCACCCCCGTTTCAAAGGCCCCCCGCACGGAAGAGAGGATCATGGCGTGGCGCTGGGCCACCAGGGCATAGACGTCCGGGTGCTCCTCCCGGATCTTTTCCAGGCGGCGGTCCTCCTCCCGCCGGTTTTCCGCCCGCCTCCGGGCGTAATCCGTCAGGATGCCGGATACAATCTGGTTATCCACGGTGTTTTCTCGCCTCCTCGATCAGATCGTCGGATACTGCCAACAATTCGTCCTCGGTGTATTCCCGCTGCCCGTACTGCTGGGCGGATACTGTTTTGCGGCCCGGGGCCCTGCCCGTGGGTTTTCTTTCCGCCCGGGCCTGGGCGATATCGGTGATGCCTGCCTGGTGCCAGGCCTCCAAGACTTTGCTCAGGTACGCCGTTTTGCTGCCCTCCGCCACCCGGCTCTGCTCGGCGGCAAAGAGCATCAGCGCCCGGTCCATGCCCCAGCTTTTCCAGGTTTCATACTGCTGCCGATCCTTTTCCGTGGGCCGCCCGGCGTGCCCGCAGGCCTCGAAAATCTCCCGCAGGGCCACGTTGGCCTCCCGGTAGCGGTTCAGGTAATCCCTTACGGCGTTTTCGTCCGTTAAGCCCCGGTTCCGCCAGGATTCCAGCAGCGATTGCATATCCTCCAGCGTCTTGTGGGTGCGGCGGCATTCTTCCGCCGCCAGCAGCAGCACCCCGTGGGGCTGGAGGGTCAATAATTCCTGATAGGTCCGGGCCGCCACCGGGGCGGCGGGATAGATGCCCAGGCGGGAAAACACCTCCTGGGCCAGCTCCTTTTCGCTCTTTTCCGCCGCCAGCTGACGCTTGACCGCCTCTCCTGTACGGGCCTGGCCCCGGCTGCGCAGGCCGGAGAGGATGCCGTCCAGGTACTTAAAGGAGGGATCGCCGCTGGTGGTTTCCCGGCAGGCGGACAGGATGCCCTCCAGGTCAAAGCCCCATTCCCCGGTCCATTTTTCGTACATTTCCAGCTCGTCGTCGCTGGGCAGCCGGCGCTTGCCCATCCGGGAGAGCACCCGGCGGGTGCCGTCGTGAACGGATTGATCGTGGTTCAAAAACTGCTCCGCGTCCTCCGGGCCGGCAACCCCCGCCTCCTTCATCCGAACCGCCAGCTTTTCGGCCTTCTTGAAGGAAAAATGGGCGTGGCCCGTCGCCATGCAGTGATGCAGCAGCATCAGCACCGCTTCGGGGGTCAGCCCCACGTCCTGCACCCATTCCCAGGCCAGGGCGATCTCCCCGGGGGTCACCTTCCGGGCGTCCCCGAAGGCGGCATACACGCTTTCGGCGAAGGAGACGTAGGCCGTATCCGGCTGGAAAGCGGCGCCGGCGCCCTGCTGGCGCTGGAGCGGGGAATAGAAGAGGAACCTGAGGGGCTCGTCGCTCAGGCGGCTCACCAGGCCCCGGCGTTCCCAATACCGCAGAGCGGCTTCCACCTCCGGCACGGTGAGATACAGCGCCTGGGCCGCGCTTTCCAGGGAATCATCGGCCTGGGGATGGGCGCAGGCGTGCAGCCCCCACAGATAGACCTTCACATAGTCCCCCTTGGCGGCAGGCAGATAATCGGTGATAAAGCGGTTTTCCACAGCCGTGATCCCGAAGGACGCGGCCTCCCTGTCCAGTTCAAACATGACGATCCTCCCGTCGGTTTCCTATCAGGCTGCCCGCCTGGGCCAGCACCACGGCGCACAGCATCAGCGCGCAGCCGATATATCCCCGCGTATCCATTTTTTCCCCCAGCAGCAGCGCACCGGCGATCACGCAGAACACCGATTCCAGCGACAGGATCAGCGCCGCGAAGGCGGGGCGGCAGCCCTTCTGCCCTATGGTTTGCAGCAAATACCCGACCCCCGTGGAAAACACCCCGCAGTACAGGATGGGCCACAGGGCCAGCAGCATGCTTTTCCCCGCAGGCCTTTCCATCGTCAGGGCGAATACCCAGTCCAGCGCCCCGGCGACCAGAAACTGCACCAGGCACAGCCGCAGAGGCCGGTGATCCCGGGCGAAATGATCGGTGAGCAAAATCTGGATGGACCAGACAAAGGCGCTCATCAGCAGGATGAGATCCCAGGGCGCCAGGGAAAAGCGCTCCCCGGCGGGCACGCAGAGCAGGTACAGCGCCGGCAGAGCCAGCAGCAGCGAAAGCCAGGTGGTGAGGCGGGTGCTTTTCTTCAGGAATATGCTCAGCACCGGCACCAGCACCACGTACAGCGCTGTCAGAAACCCCGCCTTGCCGGCCCCGGCCTCTCCGACTGCGCTTTGCTGCATCAGGGAGGCCAGGGCCAGGGCCAGCCCCATCAGCACCCCGGGCAGGATATCCCGCCGCTCTATCAGCGGTTCGCCGCCCTTTCGCTGCCACAGCAGCAGCGGCAGCATCGCCGCCGCCCCGATGGTGAAGCGGCAGGCGTTGAAGGTAAAAGGGCTCAGGTACAGGGAGGCCTGGCGCTGGGCCGCCATGGCAAAGCCCCAGATCGCCGCGGCCAGCAAAAGCGTAAGGCCGGAGCGGAGCTCGCTTTTCATTGCCGCTCCTTTTCCTGCCTGGATATCCGCCGATACCACAGAATGCAAAGGACGCTGATGACGATGGTGACGGCGTAGGTGATGACGGCGGCTTTGTAATGCCCCCGCTGGGCAAAGCTGCCCGTCACCGTGCTGGAGACTACCGAGGGGATGCGGGCGATGGTGGTGACCGCCAGGAAATGCCACAGCCGCATGGGGGTCAGGCCCACCAGATAGGTCAAAAGATCCTTGGGCGTGCCGGGGATCAAAAACAGGATGAACACCAGGATATTCAGCTTCTTTTCATTCTGCATGAAGGAATAGCGCATGATCTTTTCCCGGGGGAAGAAGGCCTCCACCAGCTTAACGCCCCATTTCCGCACCGCCAGATACACCAGCGCCGATGCCACCGCCGACCCCAGCAGACACCATACCGCCCCCGGGAACCACCCGAACACGAACCCGGCCCCCAGCTCGAAGGGCTCCCCGGGGATGATGGCGACGATCACCTGCAGCGCCATAATGCCCATCATCATCAGCGGCCCCCACGCCCCGTGGGCGTTCACATAATCCCGGAAATGCTCCGGCGCGTGGCGAAATTCCATCACCAAAGGCCGCCCCACAAACCAGGCGATCAGCGCAAAAATCACCAGGATCAAAAGGAGCGATACCGCGCTGATGATCCGCCGCCGCCGGATGTTTTCCGGCTGAGAGGAAGAAAAGGCGTCCGCTTGCTTGTCTTTAGGCTGGGTCAAAGGGAAATCTCCTCCTTGAAAGCTCGATAAAATACCACAATAATTATACCATCTTCCCCCTGCCTTGGCAACGAAGCGCAATAAAAAAATCGCCGCACAATAAAAAATCACTGCGGAAATTCTCAAAGTAACTGCAACCTGATTTACTACTGCTGCATTTACTTTGAGAATTAACTCACAGAGAATTTTTCGCTTTTTGCGAATTTTCCTCTTTACAAATCCGCCCCGCTGTGTTACAATACATTTCGTGCCTGGGGCATTAGCGCAGTTGGTAGCGCACAACACTGGCAGTGTTGGGGTCAGGAGTTCGAGTCTCCTATGCTCCACCATCGAAAACCCTTGATTT
>CAJOPV010000015.1 GCA_905236495.1 uncultured Christensenellaceae bacterium | reverse complement strand
CCGCGCTGCGGAGCGGGCCGGGCTGAAAGGCGAGATCCTGGTCCTCAACAACCTGACCGCCCAGGGGGTCAGCGATTCGGTGGAGCGGTTCGTAAAAGCTTTGAAAAACGCCCAGATCGTGTTCATCCCCGGCGGCTTTTCCGGCGGCGACGAGCCGGACGGCTCCGGCAAGTTCATCACCGCCTTCTTCCGTTCCGGCGCCGTTGCCGACGGCGTTCGGGATCTGCTGGAAAACCGGGACGGCCTGATGCTGGGCATCTGCAACGGCTTCCAGGCCCTGATCAAGCTGGGCCTGGTGCCCTATGGGCGCATCACCGCGCCCAGCGCCTCCGCCCCCACCCTCACCTACAATACCATCGGACGGCACCAGAGCCGCCTGGTGCGCACCCGGGTGGCAAGCAGCAATTCTCCCTGGCTCATGGAAACTCAGGTCGGCGACGTGTTCACCGTGCCGATCAGCCATGGCGAGGGCCGCTTCCTGTGCAGCGATCAAGTGCTTGAGTCCCTCATCCGAAACGGGCAGATCGCCACCCAGTATGTGGACCTGGAAGGGAACCCCACCCACGATATCCTGTTCAACCCCAACGGCTCTGTCGCCGCCATCGAGGGCATCCTCTCCCCCGACGGACGGGTGCTGGGCAAAATGGGCCACAGCGAGCGCGTAGGCGACGGCCTGTACCAAAACGTCCCCGGCAACTATGACATGGGCCTCTTCCGCAGCGCCGCCAAGTATTTTAGATAATAGAATCAGGCAAACGATCCTTCCCCTGAAAGGGGAGGGTTTTTTTATCGCGCACCAAACCAAAGACACCGCGGTCAGCGGCTGATCTTTTCATCGAACGCACCGCTGACCGAAGCAGCGTCCGGGCGAAAAAGACGCCCATAGATGCAAAGCTTCACATGGGATTTCGTATGATTTCGATGATCGTCAGGCAATCGTCCTCCACCCGGAAGCGGATATCCAGGTGAGCGTAGGCCATGCCATAGACCCGTTCCGGGTCGTGCTGATAGGAGGGGCGGGGGTCCTGGGAAAGCAGCGCCATCACCGTTTCCCGGTGCTCCGGCGGGATCGCCGCCATCATTTTCTCCGGGCAGTTCACGGTCAGGCGATGCCCCATCCGCTCCCCGGCGAAGCCGTCCCTGGCCTCCGGCACGCTGTCGGTATAGGGCAGGTAGGGCTTGATATCATAGATCGGGGTATCGTCCAGTAGATCCGCGCCGCTGACGCGGATCACCGGGCCCCGGGGGCCATGAAAAACGATCTCCTCGATCTTCACGCAGCTCAGGCCGATGGGATTGGGCCGAAAGGGGGACCGGGTGGCGAACACCCCCACCCGTTCGTTGCCCCCCAGCCGCGGAGGCCGCACCGTGGGGCTCCAATCCTGCCGCAGGGCCTTTGAAAACTCCCAGATCAGCCAAAGATGGGAAAACCCCTCCAGCCCCCGCAGCGCGTCGGCATTGCGGAAGGCGGGCTCGAACACGATCTCCCCCCGCAGCCCGGGCACCAGCCCGCTTTGCCGGGGGATGCCGAATTTATCCGTAAAATCCGTATGGATACGGGCGATGATCTTCATTCGGCGAACACCTCTTTGGCGATTTCCGCCGCAGCCCGGGCATCCCGGGCGTACAGGCCGCCGATGCGCCGGGCGTATTCCTTCGTTACCACCGCGCCTCCCACCATCACCTGGGGAGGATTTTTCATGGCCCGAAGCTGCCGGGCCGTTTCCTCCATGGCGGGGAGGGTGGTGGTCATTAAGGCCGAAAGGCCCACCAGAGGCGCTTGCTCCCGTTCCGCCGCCGCTGTGACAGCCTCCGGCGAAACATCCTTGCCCAGGTCGATCACCTGATAGCCGTAGTTTTCCAGCACGGTTTTGACGATGTTTTTGCCGATATCGTGGATATCGCCCTGCACCGTCGCCAGCACGATCTTGCCCTTGCTGACCGATCGTCCGCCCTGCTCCGCCAGGGTCTTTTTGATTTCCTCAAACACCGCCTGGGCCGCCTGGGCGGCGGAAAGCAGCTGAGGCAGGAAGGCCCGGCCCATCTCGTAATCCGCGCCCACCTGATCCAGCGCCGGGATCAGATGCTCCTCCACCATCGCCAGCCCTTCCGTATGCTCCAGCATCTCCCGGGCCATGCGCCCCGCCTCGCCCCTGAGGCCCCGGGCGATGGCCTCCTGCAGGGAAAGCCGCCGGCCCTCCGTTTGTTTTGCCTCCGCCGGGGCCTCGGCAAACCTGGCGATGT
>CAJOPV010000014.1 GCA_905236495.1 uncultured Christensenellaceae bacterium | reverse complement strand
TTATACCATAACGCTCGGCGTGCGCCCATTCGGGGCCCGCCGAGACGGAGAATTGGCCTTAGGCCAATTTCCTCGTTATTATACCATATTTTTTGCTGAAATCAACTTCCCGGAGCGGGGCGGAACCGAGTCGGCGCCAAAGAAAAAAGAAACCCATGCGTATATACTTTTCGTCCTGATTTTGATACAATGGGCTCGGCGGGAAAAAGGAACGGTGCGTTTGCGCGGAACTGCGAATACTGTGTATTCACAGGAGCGACGAACCCATGAGGAAAGGATTATGCGGCTGCAAAGAAGCGCATTCATGGGATCGTTCCGGCAATGGAGGGGCTGAAAAGGCCTGGCGGCCCCTGCCTCCCGGATCAGAGCAGCGCGGTTTTTCCGGCTGCCCCGGCAGCGATCCGATGGAAAACCGGGGAAACGGCGGAAGCGCTTCGAGATGCAAAAATGAGGGGAGACCGTAAACGATGAAGAAAAACAGAAGCTTATTTCACCAGCTGACCGAACAATTCTATGATCGCAACAGGCTCAACTTTGCCCTGGCGGCCTTTGCCGCCCTGGTTTCCGGCTTTGCCGGGCTGATCGTTTCCTGGTTCGTAAAAGCCCTGATTGACACCGCTTCCGGCGAACCCGGGGCGCTGCCGTTCGCCACGGTCCTGCTCATCATCGGCGCTTCCATGCTGGCGCTGATCCTGATTTCTTTCCTGGATCGTTTTGCCCGCCCGGCCTTCATCCGCCGGGCCATGACCCAGTATAAGGATTTTGCCTTTCAGAAGCTGATGGAAAAAGGCATCGCCTCCTTCCGGGACGAAAGCACCGCCGCCTATCTGTCCGCCCTGACCAACGACGCGGGCAGCATTGAGGCCAATTACCTGTCCCAGCTGCTTTCCCTGTTCACCAATGCGGTGATGTTCTTTGGCTCCGTTTTCCTGATGCTGTGGTATTCCCCGCTTTTGACCGCCATCTCCGTGGGCGTGACGCTGCTGCCCCTGATCGCCTCTGTCCTGACGGGCAATCGCCTGGTGGCGGCGGAAAAACGGGTGTCCGGCCGGAACCGGGATTTCACCGCGGCGCTGACGGACTGCTTAAGCGGCTTTTCCGTTATCAAGAGCTTCCGGGCGGAAAAGGAAATCTTCCGCATGTTTTCTGAAAGCAACCGGGCGCTGGAGGACGAAAAATTCTCCCGGGAAAAAATCAAGATGCTGGTGGGCATGATCGGTTCCCTGGCGGGGATGCTGGCCCAGATCGGCGTGTTCGTGGCGGGGGCGTATATGATCCTGTCCGGGGACGGCCTCACCTCCGGCACGGTCATCATGTTTGTGAACCTGATGAACTTTATGATCGAGCCCGTATCCGTGCTGCCCGGCCTGCTGGCGGGGCGGAAGGCGTCGCTGGGGCTGATTCGGAAGCTTTCGGACGCGCTGGAAAAGAACGCGGAGACGACGGGAACGCAGGAAATGACCGCCCTGCAAAGCGGCATCCGACTGGAGAACGTCTCCTTCGGCTACGACGCGGAAAAGGAGATCCTCCACGGCGTTTCCGCGGCGTTCGAGGCCGGGAAGGCCTACGCCATCGTAGGCGCCAGCGGCTGCGGAAAATCCACGCTGCTGAATCTGCTGATGGCTTCATCCGCCGATTATTCCGGCAGGATCTTGCTGGACGGCACGGAAATTACAGAAATAAAGCCCGAAGCGCTGTACGGCATGATTTCCGTGATCCAGCAGAACGTATTTGTGTTCAACGCTTCCATCCGGGATAACGTGACGATGTTCCGGGAATTCCCCCGGGAGGAGATGGACGACGCCATTCGCCACGCTCACCTGGACGGGCTGCTTTCAGACCGCGGTGAAGCGTATCTTTGCGGCGAGAATGGCAGCGGCCTTTCCGGCGGGGAAAAGCAGCGGGTATCCATTGCCAGAAGCTTGCTGAAAAAATCCTCCGTCCTGCTGGCGGATGAGGTCACCGCGGCCCTGGACGCGGAAACGGCCTGGCAGGTATCCAATGACATCCTGGACCTGACCGGCATCACCCGCATCGTCGTCACCCATTCCCTGGAGGAAAGCCTGCTTCGCCGGTACGACGGTATCCTGGTGCTGAAGGACGGGCGGGTGGCGGAATCCGGCACGTTTGACGAGCTCATGGCAAAAAACGGCTATTTCCACGCGCTTTATACTGTGGCGCAATAAGGCGGGGAAGGCTTTTCGGAACCGTTATTAAAACGGAAAGACTTCTGCTGAGGGAATAGGTCCATGCAGATTTTAACGCGCCGCATGAAATCCTCTCCGATTCGGAAACCCTGGCGCACTACCCCGTACCCTTTGACGAAGAGCGCACCAGGCGCCGGATCGAATGGAACCCGGAAAACTGCGCCCGGTACGGCTTCGGCCTGTGGGCGGTGGCGCTGAGGGAAACGGGGGAATTCAGCGGGGGCTGCGGATTGACATTGCAGAACATCGACAGGGAAACGCTGCCGGAGATCGGGTATCATATGGATTCAGCGTCGATAAATCGGAAAGCAGCATGAACGTTGAAAGGAAGAAACCGCACAAGGAGAATGAGCCCATGACAAAAAGAAGATCCGTTCAGCCCGTCTTTTCCATGTGTGTTCAGCCGTCTTTCATTATCGGAACAAACAATGAAGACGGCACAGCCAATTTCGCGCCGATCACCTGGGTCAGCGTCACCCATGAGGAAGGCGACGGATACCTGCTGGTGATCAGCATGTTCGGAACGAAAAGAACGAAGCAGAATGTCATGCGCACAGGGATATTCAGCGCCAATCTTGTCAGCACGGACATGCTCCCGCTGATGGACTACTTTGGCTCGCGCCATGCAGGGAACGGCAAAAAAGATGAGATGGCTTACGCCGTCAGTCGAGGCGAGGCATTGGATGTGCCGGTGCTGGAGCAGAGCCGATGGGTATATGAATGCGAAGTGTCCAGGACCGTGAAAACGGGAGACTCCGCAACCTTCTTCTGCCCCATTCGCAATATCCAGATGGATGAACGCCTGACCTGCCAGGATCCCTTTGACGTTGATTTGACTGTTCTCGAT
>CAJOPV010000013.1 GCA_905236495.1 uncultured Christensenellaceae bacterium | reverse complement strand
TCAAGATTCCCGCGCCCCTTTTTTCAGGCGCTCGATTAGATTACCACAACCCCGCCCCCTTGTCAACACCTTTTTTGAAAAAAATTTGCGAGTTTTTGGCGTAAATTTGGGGCCCCAAAGATATGGTATTTGAAGCTTTCAGGCACCCACAACATATAGACCGGCGTTGTTATAAATATATATGGAAGAAATACAAAACGCTCCGCCCGGATCGGTCTGCCGGACGGAGCGTTTCAGCGGAAGCACGGAACTTCCTTAAATTTTCAATACCGCTTTGGCGATGGTGAAGTAAATGAACAGGGAGCTCATATCCACCACGGTGGTGATGAGGGGGCTCGCCATCAGGGCCGGGTCCAGCCCCAGGCGCTTTGCCAGCATGGGCATGGCGCAGCCCAGAGCCTTTGCCAGGATGATGGTGCAAAGCAGGGCGGCAGCCACCACGAAGGAAACGGGCCAGGCGGCGCCGTTGATGAAATGCACCCGCACCAGCGTAAAGGCAAAGAGCACTGCGCCTACGATCAGCGCCACGCGGAATTCCTTCCACAAAGCCTTAAAGAAATCCTTCAGCGTGATTTGGCCCAGGGACAGGCCGCGGATGATCAGGGTGGAGGACTGGGCGCCGCAGTTGCCGCCCGTATCCATCAGCATGGGGATGCAGGCGGTGAGGATGATGCCCACCGCCGCGTTGGCGCTGAGCACGTCTTCATAATACGTGATGATCATGCCGGTAAAAATTGCGATCACCGCCATCAGCAGCAGCCAGGGGATACGGTTCAACGCCAGCTTGAAGGGGGAGGTTTTCAGGTATTCATCCTCCGAAGGCGTCAGAGCGGCCATCTTTTCAAAGTCTTCCGTGGTCTCTTCTTCGATGACGTCCATGATATCGTCCGCCGTGATGATACCCACCAGCCGGTCTTCCTTATCCACCACGGGAATCGCCATCAGGTCGTAATGGCGCACCAGCTCGGCTACCTGCTCCTGGTCGTCGGTGGTATGGACGCTGACGGCGTTGCGGTCCATCAGATCGGAAAGCACCGCGTCCTCGCTGGCGACGATCATTTTCCGCAGGGCCAGGGTGCCGATCAGGTGATGGGTGGCGTCGATGATATACAGGGTATAGATGGTTTCCTTATCCAGGCCCTCTTTGCGGATCAGCTCCATGGCCTGGCGCACGGTATCCTCTCCCTTGAACTCCAGATACTCAATCGTCATCAGGGAGCCGGCGGAATTTTCCGGGTAGCGCAGGAACTGATTGATCAGATTGCGCTTTTCCGGGGTGGCGGACTGAAGGACGCGCTTCACCACGCTGGCGGGCAGCTCCTCCAGGAAATCCACCGCGTCATCCAGAAACATGTTATCGATCAGGGATGAAATTTCCTGGTCGCCGATGGATTCGATCAGCGTTTGCTTCTGCTCTGCGGACATATAGCTGAATACGTCCGCGGAGATATCCTTGGGCAGGATGCGGAACACCAGCAGCAGCTTATCCTTATCCAGCCCTTCCATGTACTGGGCGATATCCACTTCGTTGAGCATCATCATGGCCCCCCGAAGCTCGCCGTGCCTGCCGTTTGCCAGCAGGTCGTTCAGCCTCTTTTCGATGGCTTCCCATTCCATGGGCTTCACCTCCCTATGCTTTTTGAACCCGTTTTTGCCGGAAAGCCGGGAACGCGGCTGCTTCCTGCGGTTTCTCCACACGCAAAAAAGCCCTCTTCCCTGCAATAGCGATGGCTTTCCCCGAATTAACGACGTTCAGCGATGCAAGCCGGGAGCGGACCCGATCAAAGGTTGCGACGCGCCAATGAGCGCCCGAACCACGATCGCGGCACGCCTTCGCTCGCTTGGCATCTCTCGCCGTCGCCCATTGACTGTCACCTCCTGTTCAATTTCGTTACTGTCAGTATATGCCTTCCTTCGCGGCTTGTCAACCGATCAGCGCCGCCCGGCGGCAGATTTTATTTTTGTGAAACAAATCCGCGCCGCCGACGTAAAAGCGAGCGGTCGTCATAAGGCTTCGTACATCTCCTTCATGGCCCTGGCGTCCTCCGCCATGGTGCCGTGGCATTCGCAGATGATCCGGGCCTGATAACCGCGCTGCCTGAGCAGCGGGGCCAGATGCTGGAACCGGGGGCCGTAAGCCTCCTCGGCGAAGGTGCGGTGGCGCTTTTCGCCTTTATCGGTATATTCGATGGTGGAAAAATGCACGTGCATGTGCCGGGCCCGATCCATGCCCAGAACGCTTTCGATTCGGTCCAGCACCCGGGCAAAATCCTCCGGCCCCCGGAGGGCCCCGCGGCCCAGGGCGTGAAGATGGGCAAAATCGATGCAGGGGATGAGGCGCTCGTCCAGGAGGCAAAAATCCAGCGTCTCCCAAAGGTCTCCGATCTGGCTGGGACGCCCCATGGTTTCGGGGCACAGGCGCACCCGGGCAAGATTCGCGTCGGAAAGCCGGGCATACGCCTCCCGCAGCCCCGCCCGGCAGTGGGCAAGGGCCTGCTCCCGATCCAGCTTCATCACCGCCCCCACGTGCAGGACCACCCGATCCCCGCCCATGCGCGTTACAAGCCGGGCGCTATCCAGGATATAGCGGAAGGAAGCCTCCCGCTTTTCCGGGTCGGGGTTCGCCAGATTGATGAAATACGGGGCGTGGGCGCTGACGGCGATATCGTTTTCCGCGGCCTGGGCGGCGATCCTGTCCGCCATCTCTTCCTTCAGGCCCACGCCCCGCCCGAAGGAGTATTCGTAGGCGGTGAGGCCCATGCCGTGAAGCCAGGCCGGGGCCTGCCAGCTGGCCTTATAGCCCGCCGCGTAAAAGGAATCGGAATTGCCCGCGGGGCCGAAGCGCATCATAACGCCTTCCTCGCAGCGCCGTTATTCCGGGCATAAACGCCGGTGGTGATTTCCCGGATGAATAGATCCCAGTTATGCAATCCCCGCTT
>CAJOPV010000012.1 GCA_905236495.1 uncultured Christensenellaceae bacterium | reverse complement strand
CCAGAAGCCCCCGCTTTTCTCCACGGCCTCCGCCGCGGCAAACACCGTTTTCAGATATTTCAGCGCCGATTCCGCCCCCTGCTGCTTTCGGATCACCAGGTACATTTGTCCCTTTTCCTTAAGCCGCCTGGCGCAGGATGCAAACATGGCGTAGATCGCCTGCTTCCCCGCCCGGATGGGGGGATTTGTGACGATATAATCAAAATCCCCCGGCACGGCGGCAAGGCCGTCGCTGGCGATCACCTGGGCGGAAACGCCGTTGGCCCGGGCGTTTTCCGCCGCCAGGTCCAAAGCCCGTTCGTTCACGTCGCTCATAACGATCCTGCATGCGGGATATCTTTTCCCGATGCTGACGCCCACCGGCCCCCAGCCGCAGCCCAGATCCAGCACCCGGCCCGTCATTTCCTCCGGCAGGGAACGCAAGAGCACGTCGGTGCCGAAATCCACTTCTCCCCGGGAGAATACCCCCGCGTCGGTCAAAAACCGAAGGGCGCACCCCCGGTAGGCATACGACGCCTCGGCGTAGCGATGGGCGCTTTGGGGGGTCTGGGTGTAATAGTGCTCATTCATGCTCCATGCCCGCCACGGCGTACAGCGCGGCGCACTCCTCCTCCGTAAGCTCCCGCCATTCCCCGGGGCGCAGCGATTCATCCAGCGTCAGGGGCCCGAAGGCTGTCCGCTTCAATTCCTTCACCGGCTTTCCCCGGGCGCCGAACATGCGCTTGACCTGGTGGTATTTCCCTTCCCGCACCGTGACGCGCCCCATATCCGGGGCTATGATCTCAAGCGCCGCCGGCAGAGCGGTAAAATCCTTCAGCTGAATGCCCGCGGCGAACGCCGCCCGATCCTCCTCGTCCAGCCAACCTTCCACCCGGGCGATATATGTTTTATCCACGTGCCGCTTGGGAGACAGCAGCCGATGGCCCAGCTCCCCGTCGGTGGTGAGCAGCAGCAGGCCTTCGGTATCCCGATCCAGCCGCCCCACGGGCATGCAGCCCAAGGCGGCGTAAACGGGGGGCAGCAGATCCATCACCGTCCGCATGCGCCGATCCTCCGCCGCGGTCAGAACGTCTTTCGGCTTATTCAGCATCACGTACCGATCCAGCCTGGTATCCAGCCGCTTTCCGTCCAGGGTGATTTCCGCCCCGGGCGGCACGGCCTCCTCCCCGCTGCGGGGAACGATGCCGCTGACGCGCACCCGGCCCGCCTTTATCAGCTCCCGGCATTGGGAACGGGTGGCAGCCCCCAATTGGGACAGAAGCTTATCCAGCCGCATGCTCGCTGCTCTGCTGGGGCTGGCCCTTCATCAGCTGGGCCACCGTGGCGGCGGAGCGCATCTTGCGGAACAGGCACAGCGGGAAATAGATCACCAGGAACACGGCGAAAAAGGCCACGACGGTCTCCTGGGGGATCTGGCCCGCCAGGTGCACGATGCTGCTGGTGAGGGCGGCGGCGCCGGAGGCGTTCACCTGGCTGCGCAGGAAGGGAACGATGACCAGCCCCAGCCCGATAGCCCCGGGCAGCGCCCAGAGGATGTTGGTGAGGGTGGTCTTTACCAGCGGCTCTTTATGGTGGCTGCGCATCCGCCGGGCCCAATGGATGGTTTTCACCGCGCCCAGGGACCGGCTGGGCAAATATTCCACCGGCATATCCCGCCACCAGCCGTAGGCAAACAGCGCCGCCAGCAGCGCCATGATGACGACCGCCATGGTAAGCCCTGTTTGCAGCGAAGCCTCCATGCCCAGAAGCGTGGGCAGGTTCTGTACGGGCCGCCACATATCCGTAACGGATAATTCCACGTACCCGATCACGAAGTAGGCCGCGCAAGCCAGGAAAGGCAGCCCCCACAGGCAGCCCCGGGCCAGGCGAAGCAGCTCCGTCAGCAGCCATTTTTTATAGGGGATACCGGCCCGTTTGGGCTGATTGCGGGAAAAGAAAATGCGCCGCATTTTTTCGCCGCCCCAGCACCGCAGGGGCAAAACCACCGCCACGAATAAAGCGACCGTGAGCAGCAGCCCCGCGTAGCCTGCCGCGGCCTTGCCGCTTTGCAGCGTCAGCACTGCCAAAGGAGCCAGCATCACGATCCGGGCCAGCAGCTCCACCAGCCCCACCATCAGCACCTCACTCAGATTCCGATGGCAGCCCTTCCAGGCTTTTACGGTGATGTTCTGGTTTCTTCTCTTGGAGGTTCTGCTCATACGCGGGTCCGCCTTTCGCTTATCTTGCGTTCTTGATTGGGCGGCTGTGCCGCCGCTCCTTATTATAGCGCGTCCCCGCCGTAAATGCAATTGACAAATGCGGAAAAAAGGCATATGATAATTGAAAGGAATTGGAAACGCCTGAACGGAGGGAAGACCCATGAGCGAGACGATCCACCCCACCTTCGTCATCACCCTGGCGGACGGCGGGGAAATGAAAGGGGAATTATACCCCGAATTCGCCCCCCAGTCGGTGGGAAATTTCGCGTCCTTAGCCAACGGCGGCTTCTATGACGGGCTGATCTTTCATCGGGTGATCCCCGGCTTTATGATCCAGGGGGGCTGCCCCAAGGGCACGGGCACCGGGGGCCCCGGGTATTCCATCCGGGGGGAATTTGCCAGCAACGGGGTGGAAAACCCCCTGAAGCACACCTACGGCGTGCTTTCCATGGCCCGGGCCATGCACCCGGATTCCGCCGGCAGCCAGTTTTTCATTATGACAAGCGATTCCCCGCACCTGGACGGCTCCTACGCCGCCTTCGGCAAGGTGCTGGAAGGCATGGAATATGCCGAGAAGATCGTCAATACCCCCCGGGACGGCAGGGATAAGCCCCTGACGGATCAGCGCATCCAATCCATCCGGGTGGATACCAAGGGGCAGTATTACCCCTTCAATTGGATATGATTACCCGCAGGGATGGCCGCACCTATACCCTGCGCATCGCGGGCAGGGATTACACCCTCACCAGCTCCGACGCGCCGGAGCATGTGCGGAGGGTAGCCGTGTATGTGGACAGGAAAATTGCCGAAACCCAGTCCAGCGGCTTTGTCAGCAGAGAATCCGCCGCGGTGATCGCCGGCCTTTCCATCGCCGACGAATTGCTCACCGCCCAGGACGATAATACCCGTCTGCGCCGGGAGCTGATGCAGGCCCGGCAGGAGTTGAACGAAATCAAGCATGCCGGAAAATAAATGGGAGCTGCTCTCCCCCGCGGGCAGCCTGGACGCGCTGAAGGCGGCGCTGGCAAACGGGGCGGACGCCGCGTATCTGGGCGCCGCCGCCTTCGGTGCGCGCTCCGGCGCGGGCTTTGACCCGGATACCCTCAGGGAGGCCCTCCGCCTGGCGCATCTGCACAGGCGGCGTATTTACGTTACCGTGAATATCCTGGCAAAGCAGCAGGAGCTGGGCGATATCCGAAAAACGCTGTCCCTGCTGGACGCCCTGGGGGCCGACGGGGTGCTGGTGCAGGATCTGGGGGTGCTCAAAATCTGCCGGGAGGAGTTTCCCTCCCTTCCCCTTCACGCCAGCACCCAAATGGCGCTGCACAACGCATCCGGCGCGGAGCTGATGAAAAGGCTGGGGGCCAAGCGGGCGGTGATGGCCCGGGAATGCAGCCTGGAGGAGCTGAAAAAGGCGGCGGAAACGGGGCTGGAGATCGAGGCCTTCTGCCACGGGGCCCTGTGCGTTTCCTGCTCGGGCCAATGCCTGTTTTCTTCCATGATCGGGGGCCGCAGCGGCAACCGGGGCCGCTGTGCCCAGCCCTGTCGATTGCCCTATACATATCTGGGAAAAACGGGGGCCTGGCTGTCTCCCCGGGATCTGTGCGCCCGGGATCAGATGCAGCTTATGGCGGAGGCCGGGGTCTATTCCTTCAAAATCGAGGGGCGATTGAAGCGCCCCGAATACGTGGCGGTGGTGACCCGGGCCTACCGAAAGGCCCTGGACGAAATGGCGGAGGGCCGCTTTGCCCCCATGGAGGATACGGAAAAAGAAAGCCTCACCCAGATTTTCTCCCGGGGCGGCTTTACGAAGGGCTATCCCGGAAACGCCCAGGACGCGGGGATCATCGACCCCCGCCGGGTGACCCCGGAGGGCGTGGAGATCGGCGCGGTCTCCAGGGTCTTCCGCCGGGGCGGAGCGCTGCTGTGCGAGGCATCGCTCAAAAAGCCCCTGCACGACGGGGACGGGCTGGAGATCGCCGGGCAGCCCCTGCGCTACGCGGGGCCTTCTATCCCCGCCGGGCAAAACGCCGTTTTGCGGCTGCGGGAAAGCGTGCGCCCGGGGGATACGGTCCGCCGCACCGAGGATGAAAGCCAGCTTGCCGCCGCCCGGGCCACCTACGAGGGCGAAGCCCTGAATTCCGCCCTGCCCATCCCCTTCGAGGCGGCCCTCACCGCCTACCCGGGCAAGCCCCTTTCCCTCGCCGTCACCGACGGGGAAAGCAGGATCACCGTTCAGGGGGATGCCTGTCCGGCAGCGGAAAGCAAGCCCCTGGACGGGGCCGCAGCCCGGCGCAGCCTGGAGAAAACCGGGGGCACGCCCTTTGCGCTGAAAGCCCTGACGGTGAAAACGGAAGGGGCCTTCGTCCCTGCCGCAGCCCTGAACGAATTGCGCAGGGAAGCCCTTTCGCAATTGACAGAAGCCCGGATCGCCGCCATGCCCCGCCTTATGGCGGAGCCGGGCCGTTATCCCGCCCCCGTCCGTTCCCTGGTCGCCCCTCGGCTCATCGTGAAAACGGCGCGGTTTGAGGAAATTCCCGCCCTGCTGCAAGCCGGCGCGGACGAAGTCCTATTTCAAAGCCCGGATGATCGGGAAGCTTCTTTGCTGCCCCTGCTGAAAGCCTGGCCCCGGAAGGCCCGGCTGTGCCTGCCCGCCCAATGCCGCCAGGATACCCTGACGGCGCTGAAAAAATGGACGGAGCAATTTGGCGTGCCCGTGTGTCTGTCCAGCCCGGGGCAGTTGGAGGCCTTCCCCGGGGCCATGGCGGGGGAAGGCGTGCCTGTTATGAACGGCGAAGCCGTCCGCATGCTGTCCCATCTGGGATGCGAAAGCGTCACCCTGTCCCGGGAGCTGGCGAAAAGGGAGATCGCCGCCCTGCCCTCAAATATCTGCGAGCTGATCCTGCCCGTATATGGGCGCGCCCGGCTGATGCTGCTCAACCACTGCCCCATGCGCACCGCCCGGGGCTTGACGGAGGGAAAGGCCCAATGCGCGCTGTGCGAAGCGGGCCAGGGCGCGGCAGGCACCTTTCTCACCGATCGGATGGGGGCCCGGTATCCCCTGTTTCCCCTGAGGCTGCCGGAAGGCTGCCTGATCGAGCTGATGGCGGATCTGCCCCTGGATCTGTCCGGGGAGCTGAATGATCTTCCGCCCCTTTCCTGCCTTGTATGCCTGACGGATGAAGAAGCGGACAGCCGCCCTGCCATCGTTTCCCATTTCGCCGCCCTGCTGAAAGGGGATTATCCCGCTCCCCTGCCCGGGAAATTCACCTGGGGACGGTTCAGGGGGGGCGTCATCTGATTGGATCGTGAACCCCGGGAGAACGGGGTGTGAACAGTTTTTGAATTTTTCAGAGGAAGGATTGTCCGTCCGTCCTCGGCCCTTTATACTGGATTCGGGAGGGAACTGCCATGAATGAACGCGCCCTGCGGGTGCTGGAATTTACCAAGATACGGGACATGCTGTCGGCCTACGCCTTATCGGACCCGGGCAAGGAGCTGTGCCGGGCCCTTGCGCCCCTGGAGGGCTTTGCCGAGGTGAACCGGGCCCTGGATGAAACGGAGGAGGCCGTGGCGGCCCTCACCTTCCTGGGGGGCAGCCCCATGGTGGGCTTTTCGGACGTGGGGGAATACTTATCCCTGGCGGAAAAGGGCTCCACGCTGACCCCCAAGGCCCTGCTCACCGTGGCGGAAACGCTGCGCTCCGCCCGGGCCGCCCGCAGCGCCTTAGTCACCGATCGGGAAAATACCCCCCTCATCACCGCCGCGGCCTCTAAGCTTCAGCCCCTGCGCACCCTGGAGGAGGATATCACCGGCGCCATCTTAAGCGAGGAGGAGATCGCCGACCAGGCCTCCCCCGCGCTGGCGGACATCCGCCGCCATATCCGGCAGGTGAACGACCGCATCCGGGAAAAGCTGAACGCCATGGCCCACGGCGCGGCCTATTCCAAATACCTGATGGAGGCCATCGTCACCGTCCGGGGCGGAAGATACGTGCTGCCCGTGAAGCAGGAATACAGGCAGAACGTGCCGGGCCTGGTGCACGATCAGTCCTCCACCGGGGCCACCCTGTTCATCGAGCCCTTAGCCGTGGTGGAAATGGGCAACGAGCTCAAGGAATGGCATATCAAGGAGCGGGATGAAATCGACCGCATCCTTTCCGCCCTCTCCTCCCAGGTGGGGGACAGCGCCGCCCTCATCTCCCAGAACATCGCCATCCTTGCGCACCTGGATTTCGTCTTCGCCAAGGGCATGATGAGCCGGGAAATGGAATGCGTGCGGCCCAAGATGAACGAAGAGGGCTTTGTGAACCTGATCCGGGTGCGCCATCCCCTGATCCCCCGGGATCAGGTGGTGCCTTGCTCTTTGTGGCTGGGGCGGGATTTTACCTCCCTCATCATTACCGGCCCCAACACCGGCGGCAAAACCGTCACCCTAAAGACCCTGGGGCTTATGACCCTCATGGCCCAAAGCGGGCTGCATATCCCCGGCGTGCTGGGCACGGAGATCAGCACCTTTGAGGAGGTCTATGCCGATATCGGCGACGAGCAGAGCATCGAGCAGAGCCTTTCCACCTTCTCCTCCCACATGACGAATATCGTTTCCATCATGCAGTCCGTCACCCCCCGGGATCTGGTGCTCTTCGACGAATTGGGCGCCGGCACCGATCCCACCGAGGGCGCGGCCCTGGCCCAGGTGATTTTGAACGCCCTGCTCAAGATCAAGGCCCGCACCGCCGCCACCACCCATTACAGCGAGCTCAAGGCCTACGCCCTCTCCACCCCCGGGGTGGAAAACGCCAGCGTGGAATTTGACGTTTCCACCCTTCGGCCCACCTACCGCCTCTCCATCGGCGTGCCGGGCAAATCTAACGCTTTTGAGATTTCCCGCCGGCTGGGACTGCCGGAATACCTGATCGAGGAGGCCAAGGACCTGCTTTCCCACGATACCATCCGCTTTGAGGACGTGATCGCCAACGCCGAGTACCATCGGCAGGTGGCGGAAAAGGAACGGCAATTAGCGGAGGAAGCCCGGGCCGAAACGGTGCGGCTCCGCAGCGAAGCGGAGCGGCTGTATCAGGATATGGAGGAAAAGAAGGAAGCCTCCGCCCGCAAGGCCAAGGAGGAGGCCCGCCGCATCGTGGAAAAGGCCCGGCGGGATTCCGAGCAGATCCTCTACGACTTAAAGAAAATGAAAAAGAACGGCGGCGCCCCGGATCACGAGGTAAACGCCTTGAAAAAGCGTCTGGAGGAGGGCATCGACAGCCTGGCGGAGGGCTTGAAGGCCCCCGTCGGCGGCATTGCCGAGCCGCCCAAGACGGTGAAGGTGGGCGACGTGGTGCAGATCACCCACCTGAACACCAAGGGCACCGTCCTCTCCCTTCCCGACGCCAAGGGAGAGGTGCAATTGCAGGCGGGCATTATGAAATTAAAGGCCCATCTGAGCCAGCTGCGTCTGGCGGAACAGCCCAAGCAGAAGAAGGTTTCCTCCGTCACCGTCCAATCCGGGAATATGGACCGCACGGTGTCCCTCCGCTGCGATGTCCGGGGCATGGCCCTGGATGAAGCGCTGGAGGAGGTGGAGCAGTACCTGGATGAAGCGGTGCTGGCGGGCCTTCACGAGGTCACCATCGTCCACGGCAAGGGCACCGGCGTCCTGCGGGAAGGCATCCAGAAGCACTTGAAAACCTACCCCCAAGTCAAATCCTTCCGCCGGGGAAAATACGGCGAAGGAGAAGAAGGCGTAACCGTCGTAGAGCTCAAGTAAAAGGCAGGCGGGATAGAGATTGAGCAGGGAGGCGTGAATCAATAAGCGAATGAGGTATAAAGCCTTAGCCCTTCACCCTCCCGCCTTCTCCCCCGATATTCCGGCAAGGAAGTGAATCGAATGAACGACAAGCAAACCATCCTGGTCGTGGATGACGACCCCAATATCGCCCAGCTGGTGAAGCTGTATCTGGAAAAGGAGGGCTTTTCCGTCACCGTGGAAACCCGGGGCGATACGGCGGTGGAAGCGTTCCAGAAAAATCCGCCCAGCCTCATGCTGCTGGATATCATGCTGCCCGGCATGGACGGCCTGCAGGTGTGCCGGGCCGTTCGGCAGATCAGCCAAATCCCCATCATCATGCTTTCCGCCAAGGATGAAACCTTCGATAAGGTGCTGGGCCTGGAGCTGGGGGCCGACGATTACATCACCAAGCCCTTCGAGGGCAAGGAGCTGGTGGCCCGGGTGAAGGCCGTGCTGCGGCGCAGCGGCAGCGGCGAAGGGGAAAAGGACACCCTCTCCTTTCCCGGGCTGACGGTGAGCCTGGAAAAATACGAGGTCCACTATCAGGGAAAGCTGCTGGAAATGCCTCCCAAGGAATTGGAGGTGCTGTATTTCCTGGCGGCCCATCAGAACCGGGTCTTTACCCGGGAACAGCTGCTTGAGCAGGTATGGGGCTTTGATTTTTTCGGCGACAGCCGCACCGTGGATGTGCATATCAAGCGCCTCAGGGAAAAGCTGCAGGGCAGCGAGGCCCTGGGCTGGCAGATCCGCACCGTATGGGGCGTGGGCTATAAATTCGAGGTGAAATGACCGTGCGCCGCATGAGCCTTTTTGCAAGGCTGCTGATCGTGTTCCTGGCCGCCATGCTGGTGTGCGTGCTGGTGATTTCCTCCATCTCCTTTTTGAATATCCGGGACCGCACCATCCAGAACCGCATGAACGCCCTGAAGACCCAGGCCCGGGACATGGCGTATCTCGCCAGCCGCATGGGGTATGACCCCATCTCCCAGATGCTGGGCCAGAGCAGCGTCACCGAAGCCTACATGAAATGGAAAAGCCTGAGGATCTATCAGGAATACAACGCCTATATCATGGTGGTGGACCGTAGCGGCAGGACGTACCTTTATTACAACCAATCCACCTTGCAGGATGAATCTATCGGCGCCATCCCCAGCAAGGAGGAGATTTCCGCCTACATGGAGCAGGCCCTGACGGGGGAGGAGATCGTGCGCCAGGCCCAAAGCGCCTCCGGCCCCCTGTTTACGGTGCTGGTGCCCTGGACGCAAAGCGTCTCCTCAGGCCAGCGGGCCGTCATGGGCTTCGTGCTGATCCAGACCGCGGCTCAAACGGTGCACGCCGCCTACCGGGGATTGGTGTGGCAGATCGCCCTGGCGGCGCTGCTCATTTTCCTGGCGGCTGCCGCCGTGGTGTTTTTCACCGCCCGGCAGATGACCCGTCCCCTCACCGCCATGGCCCAGGCGGCGGGGCGCATGGCCCGGGGGGATTTCGCCGCCCAGGCCCCGGAAGGGGGCAGCAGGGAGATTCAGGAGCTGTCCCAGGCCTTTAACCAGATGGGGAATCAGCTCAGCACCCTGGAGCAATCCCGCCGGGATTTCGTCGCCAACGTGAGCCACGAGCTCCGCTCCCCCATCACCACCATCCAGGGCTTCGCCCAGGGCATGCTGGACGGCACCATCCCCAAGGAGGAGCATCAGCAGTATCTGCAGGTGGTGGTGGATGAGACCCACCGCCTCGCCAAGCTGATCCAAAGCCTGCTGAACCTGTCCCGCATGGAAAACGAGGAAATCAGCCTGGCTTACACCGATTTTGATATCAACGAGCTGGCCCGCCGGGTGCTGATCTCCCGGATGAACCAGATCGAGGAAAAGAATATTGAGATCGAGGCGGACTTAGCCGAAGAGCCCCTGATGGTCCACGCCGACGGGGATCAGATTCAGCAGGTGCTGATCAACCTTTTGGACAACGCCCTGAAATTCACCCCGGCAGGCGGGGCCGTCACCCTCGCCGCCCGGGAGGAGGGGGATCACGTAGCCTTCCGGGTGAAGGATACGGGGGTGGGCATCCGGGAGGAGGACGCGCCCCACATTTTCGACCGTTTCTATAAGGCGGATAAGGCCCACACCGTGGGCCAGGGCACGGGATTGGGCCTGGCGATCTGCTACCGCATCATGGAGCGCCACGGGCAGAGCATCCGCCTGGTGAGCGGACAGGGCGGGGCGGAATTTGAAATCACCCTGGAGAAAGCGGATACCGCCCCAAAGAACGATAAATGATCGGAGAGAACGGCATGGAATGGCAGGCCCGTGGAAAAATCAACTGGACGCTGGACGTAGTGGGCAGGCGGCAGGACGGCTATCATCTGCTGGATATGCTGATGCAGCCCATCGCCCTGTGCGATACCCTGACGATCCTGCCGGACGATATATTGGCCCTGGAAATCCGCGGCGCGCCGAGCCTGTCCCCCGGGGCGGATAACCTGATCCTCCGGGCGGCCCGGGCGCTGCGGGACGCTTATGGCGTCCGGGCGGGGGCCCGGATCACGCTCCGCAAGCGCATCCCTATGGGGGCGGGTTTAGGCGGTGGCAGCGCGGACGCAGCGGCGGCCCTGAAAGGGCTAAGCGATCTGTGGGGCATCGGGGCGGATCTGAACGCGCTGTGCCGCATCGGGGAAAAGCTGGGAGCGGATATCCCCTTCTGCCTCCACGATGCGCCCCGCCGGGCCCAGGGCATCGGGGAAAAGCTGACCCCCATCCAAAGCCGGGTTTTCCCTCTGCTGCTGATCCAGCCCTGCGAGGCCCTTTCCACCGGGGAAGTGTTCGCCGCTTATCACCAGTCCGCCCTTCCTTCCCCTCAAACGGAAGCCGCTGCCCGCGCCCTGGCGGAGGGCGATCTGACCGCCCTCCGGCAATGCGCCGGAAACGTGCTGGAAGCCGCCTCCATTCCCCTCAGGCCCGAAATCGCCCAGGCCAAAGCGGCGCTGTACGCCCAGGGCGCGGCCTTCAGCCAGATGACCGGCTCCGGCTCGGTGGTGTTCGGGGCCTTTGACGGCAAAGAAAAAGCCGCCCGGGCTTATGACGCCCTCAGACGGCAATATGAAACCTGCATCCTGACGGAAACGGCAATTTGACCGTTTCCGTCAGCGCATCGACAAAATCGATGCGCTGCCATCGAAAGTCAGCAGACAGGCTTTCGATGGATTCATCAATTTGCTGTAAAATGGCGTTTCCGGGCATGTTTGCCCGGAAACGCTCATTTTACGGTCGCAAATTGATATCGGAAGCAGTCATG
>CAJOPV010000011.1 GCA_905236495.1 uncultured Christensenellaceae bacterium | reverse complement strand
GGCATTGAAGGGCTGCTGATTTCAGCCTCTTTCAGGATAGACAAGCGGGGCCTTTCGTGCTATAATTTATTGTTGGAATTTTCTATGCTGACACAGGAGGAACCTCCCTTGAACGAACAGGAAAACGCAAGGCTGGAGAGGCTATTGGAGGAGATCCAGAAGCCCGCCCGCTACATCGGCGGGGAAATGAACGCAGTCAGCAAGGACTGGGCCGCCGTTCGCAGCCGCTTTGCCTTCTGCTTCCCGGATACTTACGATATCGGCATGAGCCACCTGGGCATGAAGATCCTCTATTATCTCATTAATCAGCGGCCCGACGCCCTGTGCGAACGGGTCTTTATGCCCGCCGCCGACATGGCGGACAGGATGCGGGAGGAAAAGATCCCGCTCTTCGGCCTGGAAAGCCGCCATTCCCTGAACGAATTTGACATCGTGGGCTTTACCCTGCAATATGAAATGAGCTATACCAACATCCTGGAGATGCTGGATCTGGGCCGTATCGCCATCCTGGCGAAGGACCGCCCGGAGGAGGCCCCCATCGTGGTGGCGGGAGGCCCCTGCGCCTTTAACCCGGAGCCCCTGGCCCCCTTCGTCGATGCCTTTATGATCGGCGACGGGGAGGACGTGATGCACGAGCTCATCGACGTGATCCGGGACGGGCGGGAGGCGCGGCTGTCCCGAAAGGATATTTTCCGCAATCTGGCAAAGCTGGAGGGGGTTTATGTGCCCTCCCTTTACGATGTTTCCTACAACCCCGACGGCACGCTGCGCTCCTTTGCGCCCAACGATCCCGCCGCGCCCGGCACGGTGCGCAAGCGGGTGGTGAAGGATCTGTCGGGGGCCGTCTATCCCGAAAACATCCCCGTGCCCTACACCGAGATCGTCCACGACCGCATGGTGCTGGAGATCATGCGGGGCTGCACCCGGGGCTGCCGCTTCTGCCAAGCGGGAATGCTGTACCGCCCGGTGCGGGAGCGCAGCATGGACAGGCTGCTGGAGCTGGCGGACAAGCTGCAGCAATCCACCGGCTACGAGGAAATGAGCCTCTCCTCCTTATCCTCCGGGGATTATCCCTACCTGGCTGAACTGATCCAGGCGTTGATGGACCGCTACAAGGAAAAGCGGGTCAGCGTCAGCCTCCCCAGCATGCGCATCGACAACATCGTCAAGCAGTCCCTGGAGGAAACCCAGCAGGTGAAGCGCTCCGGCCTCACCCTGGCCCCGGAGGCGGGCACCCAGCGGCTTCGGGACGTCATCAACAAGGGCGTTACGGAGGAGGATCTGATCCGGGCCGTCACCGACGCCTTTGAGTGCGGCTGGAGCTCGGTGAAGCTCTATTTTATGATGGGCCTGCCCACGGAAACGGACGAGGATCTCATGGGCATCGGGCATCTGGCGAAAAAGGTGGTGGATGCCTATTACGCCGTTCCCAAGGAAAAGCGCAGCAAAAACGGCGTGAAGGTGACGGCCTCCGCCTCCGTGTTCGTGCCCAAGCCCTTTACTCCCTTCCAATGGGCCCCTCAGGATACCATCGATCAGGTGCACGAAAAGCAGAGCAAGCTTCGGCAGTACTTAAAAATCAAGTGCGTCAATTTCAACTGGCACGAAAGCCAGCTTTCCATGCTGGAGGCGTGCGTGTCCCGGGGCGACCGGCGGATGGGGGACGTGATCTATGCCGCCTGGAAGCGGGGCTGCCGGCTGGATAGCTGGAACGAGCATTTCAAGTATGAAAGCTGGCTCGCCGCCTTTGCGGACTGCGGCCTGACCCCCGATTTTTACGCTTACCGGGAAAGGCCCTACGAGGAATTGCTCCCCTGGCAGTTCATCGACGCCGGGGTGAGCCAGGATTATTTGAAGCGGGAAAACGAAAAGGCCAAAAAGACCCAAACCACCAGGGACTGCCGCCGGGGCTGCAACGGCTGCGGCCTGCACACCTGGGGCGTATGCGGCTGGGTGAACGATCCGCCCCTCAGGGATACGGACAAGGCCTCTGCACCGCTGTTTGATTGAGGGGGCGTATTTCAGATGAAAATGATCGTCGTTTTTGAAAAAGCTCCCCGCCTGCGCCACATCGGGCATCTGGATCTGATGCGGGCCATGCAGCGGGCCCTGCGGCGCAGCGGGCTGCCCCTGTGCTATTCCCAGGGCTTCAACCCCCATATCCTGCTTTCCTTCGCCGCGCCCCTGTCCGTGGGGATGCCGGGAAAGCGGGAAATCATGGAGGTGCCCATCGGGGAGGATATGACGGCGGAGGCGTTCCGGCAAAAGCTGTCCGCCGCCCTGCCCCCTGATCTGCCCTGCCTGGAAGCCCATCCCGTGGAGGATCGTCACCCCGCCCCCATGGCCCAGCTTGCCGCCGCAGTGTATGAAGCGGAATTGGAAACGGTGCCGGCGGGATTGCCCGACGCCGTCGCCCGGTTCCTTGCCCAAAAGGAAATCCCCGTCATGCGCAAAACCAAGTCCGGCCTGAAGCCCGCCGATATCCGGCCCATGATCTATGACCTGACGCTGATGGGCAATACCCTGCGCATGGTGCTGGCCCTGTGCGAGAAGGCCACCTGCAAGCCGGATCTGCTGCTGGATACCCTGTTTGCCTTTGCAGGCGCCCCCCGGCCCCGGGCTCTCATTACCCGGACCCAGCTGCTGGGGGAAAAGGACGGGGCCTTCCATCCCCTGGAGAGCCTATGAGCAAGCTGCTTTTGATCGAAAACGGCTCCGGGGCGCGGGAAATCGCCCTGACGGAGGGAAAGCGCCTTTTGTATTACGTCCGGGAAGCCCCCGGGGCCCTGGAGGCCGAGCAGGTCTATCTGGGCGTTACGGACCGCATAGCGAAGGGCATGGAGGCCTGCTTCGTCCGTTTGGGCGGGGAGCAGACGGGCTTTCTTCCCTTCTCCGAGTGCCGGGATAAGCCCCGCTCCGGGGAAAGGATCATCGTGCAGGTGAAAAAGCCGCCCGTGGGCGGCAAAGCCCCCTATCTGACGCAGGATATTTCCCTGGCGGGGCGGTACGCGATCCTGACCCCCCGGGCGGACCGCCATGCCGTCTCCAGGCGGGTGACCGATGAGGAGGACCGTGCAAAGCTCCTGGCCCTGGCAAAGAAGCTGGGCTGTCCCTGCGGGCTGGTGCTTCGGTATGAAAGCCTGGGGGCTTCGGAGCAGGAGATTTCGGCGGAGGTCGCTGCTTTATCGCAAAAATGGGAGCGCATCCGGGAAAAGGCCGACAGCCTTTCCTCTCCCGGCTTGCTGGAAGGGCGGATGGATGCCCTGTCCAGGCTTTTGCGGGATGAGCACGGGCAGATCGAAAAGACGCTGACGGACGATCCCGCCGCCCTGCCTCCCCTGCCCTTCCCGGCGGAAGCGTGCCCCCATCCCTTCGACCTTTTGAACATCCGGGCGAAGATAGAAAAATCCATGCAGCGGAAAGTATGGCTGGATTGCGGCGGATATCTCGTCATCGACCGCACCGAGGCCATGACCGTCATCGACGTGAACAGCGGCAAATTTACCGGCGGCAGGGAGGGGGCCGAAAGCGCCTTCCTGCGGCTCAACAAAGAAGCCGCCGAAGAAATCGCCAGGCTGATGCGCCTGAGGAACCTGGGCGGCATCGTGATCGTGGATTTTGTGGATATGCAAAGCGACGAAAGCCGCGCCCAGATCACAAAAGCCCTGGAAGCCGCCCTTGCCGACGACCCGGTAAAGACCGTGATCCACGGCTTCACCTCCCTGGGCCTGATGGAGCTTACAAGAAAGAAAACCGAGGAAAGCCAATGAGAGAAGAATCGATCCGCGTATCCCCCGAGGAAATGGAGGCCCAGCGCCGCTTCGCCCTGGATTTTCGATCCCTGCCGGGCCGCCCCCAAACCTATCACATCGTCACCTACGGCTGCCAGATGAACGCCCACGATTCGGAAAAGCTGGCGGGCATGCTGGAGGAGATGGGCATGACCCCCGCCCCCACCCGGGAGGAGGCGGATTTCGTTTTGCACAATACCTGCTGTATCCGGGATAACGCCGAGCGCAAAGCTCTGGGCAACGTGACCTGGCTCAAGGAGATCAAGAAGGATCGGCCTGAAATGCTCATCGGGGTGTGCGGCTGCATGGTGCAGGAGCCGGGCATGGCGGAAAAGATCCTGCGCCAGTATCCCTTCGTGGACGTGGCCTTCGGCACCGGGAACATCCATAAGCTGCCGGAGCTGCTCTTCCGGGCCGCAGATACCCGCCGCCGGGTGGTGGCGGTGCCCAGGGAGCAATCCACCCTCATCGAGGGCCTGCCCATCCGCCGGGAATCCCCCTTCCAAAGCTACGTCACCATCATGTATGGCTGCAACAATTTCTGCTCCTACTGCATCGTGCCCTACGTGCGGGGCCGGGAGCGCAGCCGCAGCGCCGACGATATCCTGCGGGAAGTGGAAGCACTGCAAAAGCAGGGCGTTCAGGAAATCATGCTGCTGGGGCAGAACGTGAATTCCTACGGAAACGACGTGCCATTCTCCGTCACCTTCCCCCGGCTTCTTCGCCGGGTATCCGAAACGGGCATCCCCCGCATTCGCTTTATGACCAGCCACCCCAAGGATCTGTCCGACGAGCTGATTCAGGAGCTGGCAGAAAACAAGGCCCTGTGCCGCCATCTGCATCTGCCCGTCCAATCGGGCAGCAACCCGGTCCTCGCTGCCATGAACCGGCGCTACACCCGGGAATCGTATCTGGAGAAGGTGGAGAAAATACGGGCTGCCGCCCCGGATATCGGCCTCACCACCGATATCATCGTGGCCTTCCCCGGCGAAACGGACCGGGATTTTGAAGATACCCTGGAGCTGGTAAAAGCCGTGGGCTTTGACAGCGCCTTCACCTTCATCTATTCCCTCCGGGTAAACACCCGGGCCGCCGAAATGCCGGGCCGCATCGACCCCGCCGTCGCCACGGAGCGCATCCAGCGCCTCATCGCGCTGCAGGATGAAATGACCCAGATGCGCTTTTCTGAAATGATCGGGAAACAGGAAGAGGTGCTGGTAACGGGCGCTTCCCGCCGCAGCGAAAAGCAATTGACCGGCAAATGCAGCCGCAATATCAGCGTCAATTTCGAGGGCAGCGCCGATCTGATCGGCAAGATCATCCCCGTAAAGATCACCGCCGCAAGCAAAACCACCCTGAAAGGAAAAGCCCTGGAATGAGCCCGGGCCAAATTGGAAAGGAGCTTACCATGAGTCAAACCGTCATCGACAAGGCCAAGGAGCTGGCCCGGGTCATATCCCTCTCCCCCGAATACATCACCATGCGGGCCACCGAGGACGCCGCCGGGCAGGATGAAAGCCTGTCCGCCGCCTTCGCGGAATATAACGAGCTGCACCGGCAGATCGAAGAGATTTCCCTGCAAAGGGAGCCGGACTTCGATCAGATGGACGCCCTCACCCGGGAATTGGAGGAGGTGCAGGGAAAGATCAGGCAGCAGCCCATGTACCAGGCCCTGCAGCAATCCCGCAAAGCCTTTTCCGCCATGATGGCCCAGGTGAACGGCGAGCTTTCCGCCGTCCTCAATCCCAACGGGACCGGCGGCGGCTGCAGCGGCAGCTGCGCCGGATGCAGCGGCTGCAACTAAACCTCTCTACTCTCTCACAAAGGAGCATCAAGCCATGGCTACCCTCTCTCCCATGATGCAGCAATACATGCAGCTCAAGGCCCAGAACCCGGATACGCTGCTGTTTTTCCGCGTGGGCGATTTTTATGAAATGTTTTTTGACGACGCCCTCACCGCTTCCCGGGAGCTGGAGCTGACCCTGACGGGGAAGGACTGCGGCCTGGAGGAGCGTGCCCCCATGTGCGGCGTGCCCTTTCACGCGGTGGATACCTATGTGGCGCGGCTGGTGGAAAAGGGCTATCGGGTAGCCATCGGCGAGCAGATGCAGGACCCTGCCTTAGCCAAGGGCCTGGTGGATCGGGATATCATCCGCATCGTATCCGCCGGCACCCTCACCGATTCCGCCGTCATCGGGGAAAAGCGCAATAATTTCCTGTGCTCCGTGTGCGTCACCGGCAAGCGCTGCGGCATCGCCGCCTGCGACGTTTCCACCGGCGAATTCTTCGTGCAGCAATTGGAAAACACGCCTCAGGCCATCCGATCCGCCCTGGAGGCCATCGCCCCGGGGGAGATCATCACCAACAGCGTGGAGGCTGTGCAGCCCTGCGCCGCTATCCGCTGCCGGGATTACGCCGCCCAGGCCTACCAAAGCGCCAGCGCCCGGGAAGCGCTGCTTTCCCATTTCGGCGTTTCCTCCCTCATCGCCCTGGGGCTGGATCAATCCCTGTCCGCCGCGGCCTGCGCCGCCGGGGCGCTGATGCGGTATCTGAATGAAACGCAGAAAAATTCCCTCCAGCATATTTCCCGCCTGCGGGTGCAGGAAAAGGGCGATGTGATGCCCCTGGACGCCGCCAGCCGCCGGAACCTGGAGCTCACCGAGACCATCCGGGGCCGGGCCGCCAAGGGCAGCCTGCTTTCCATCCTGGATGAAACGGTCACCGCCATGGGCGGGCGGCTTCTTCGCTCCTGGGTGGAGCGTCCCCTCACCTCCAGGGAAAAGATCGAGGCCCGGCTTTCCGCCGTGGAGGCGCTGTATCATCAGCACGTGCTGTCTCAAAACCTGCGGGATCAGCTGTCCCACGTATATGATATGGAACGGCTCCTTGCCAAGGTATCCTATCACACCCTGAACGCCCGGGACTGCCTGTCCCTCCTTCGGTCGCTGGAGCGGGCGCCGGAAATTTTATCCCTCCTTTCCGCCGTGGAGGGGGACGCCCTTTCCTTCCTGAAGGACCTCATGGACCCCCTGCCGGAGCTGACGGATCTTCTGCTCCGGGGCATTTCCCCGGACGCGCCGCTGCTTTTATCCGACGGGAACATCATCCGGGCCGGCTATAACGGGCAATTGGACGAATTGCGCCGGGCCTCCACCGAGGGCAAGCAGTGGCTCATGGATCTGGAAGCCCGGGAACGGGAAGAAACGGGCATCAAGAACCTGCGCATCCAGTATAACCGGGTATTCGGTTACTACATCGAGGTCACCAAATCCAATTATTCCTTAGTGCCCCTTCGCTATCAGCGGCGGCAGACCTTGACCAACAGCGAGCGCTTCACAACAGACGAATTGCGCGCCATCGAAAGCAAGCTGACCGGCGCCCAGGAGCAGGCCGCCAAGCTGGAAATGCAGCTGTTTGAGGATATCCGCGCCCGCATCGGGGAAAACATAGGCCGCCTGCAATCCACCGCCTTAGCGTATAAAACGCTGGACGCCCTGCTGTCCCTGGCCCGGGTGGCGGTGCTGCGGCGCTACGTGCGGCCCCAAATCACGGAGGACGGGGTCATCGACATCAAGGACGGGCGGCACCCGGTGGTGGAGGCCACCCTGCCCGATATGGCCTTTGTTCCCAACGACACCTATATGGATACCGACGCCCACCGCATGCAGATCATCACCGGCCCCAACATGGCGGGCAAAAGCACCTACATGCGCCAGGTGGCCCTGATTACGCTGATGGCCCATATGGGCTCCTTCGTCCCGGCCCGGGAGGCCAGCATCTGCCTGGTGGACGGGGTCTATACCCGGGTCGGCGCGTCGGACGATTTAGCCACGGGCCAAAGCACCTTCATGGTGGAAATGAGCGAAATGGCCTATATCTTGCGGAACGCCACCAGCCGGTCCCTGGTGATCCTGGATGAGATCGGCAGGGGCACCTCCACCTTTGACGGCCTTTCCATCGCCTGGGCGGCGGTGGAATACCTGGCGGATCAAAAAAAATCCGGGGCCAAGACCCTCTTCGCCACCCACTACCACGAATTGTCCGAGCTGGAGGGGCACCTGGAGGGGGTCAATAATTTCTGCGTTTCCGTCAAGGAGCATGGGGAGGAGGTCATCTTCCTTCGTAAGATCGTCCCCGGAGGCGCGGATAAATCCTTCGGCATTTACGTGGCCCATCTGGCGGGGGTCCCCCGCCCGGTGGTGGCAAGGGCACAGGAGATCCAGGCAAGGCTGGAAGTCAACAACGTGAACCAGAACACCATCGGTCAAAACATCTTAGGCGCGGGCCACAAAAAGAAAAACGAGCAGGTCGATCTGATGGAATACACCAAAACTGAATTGATCGAGGAAATCCGAGGGATCGACGTCATGGCCCTCACCCCCATCGACGCTCTCAATAAATTGTTCCTTTTGAAGGAAAAAGCCATGAAGCTATGATCCTCCCGTCCTCCGCAGAGGCGGCTGTCAGCAGCCCCTGCTGCGCGTTCAGACGGTCGTGGGGAAAGACGATCGCTGCATGATCCCCATTTTTCATAAGGAGATTCCGTCATGGAAATCAAGCGCATTCATCAATTGTCCGCTGACGTCATCGGTCAGATCGCCGCAGGCGAAGTGGTTGAAAGGCCGGCCTCCGCCATCAAGGAGCTGGTTGAAAACAGCATGGACGCCGGGGCCACCGCCATCACCGTGGATATCAGGGAAGGGGGCCTTGCCTCCTTCCGGGTGGCGGACAACGGCAGCGGTATCCAGCCCGGCGATATCAGGCTGGCCTTCGCCCGCCACGCCACCAGCAAGATCAGCACCGCCCAGGACCTGTACGGCGTCCAGTCCCTGGGGTTTCGGGGAGAAGCCCTGGCCTCCATCGCGGCGGTGAGCCGCGTCACCTGCCAGACCCGTGCCCGGGGCCAGGAAACGGGCCTGACGGTGCGCAACGAGGGCGGGGAGCTCATGGATATCCGGGAATCCGCCTGCCCGGAGGGCACCACCTTTACGGTGAAGGATTTGTTTTTCAATGCCCCGGTGCGAAGGAAATTCCTTAAAAAGCCCGCCTCCGAAACCGCCGCCGTCAGCGATCTGATGGCCCGGCTGATCCTCAGCCATCCCGCCGTCTCCTTCCGCTTCATGGCGGACGGCAAGGTCACCTATTTCAGCCCCGGCGACGGAAAGCTGGAAAGCGCGGTGATGAGCGTCTATGGGGCGGACACCCTCAAGCTCTTAACGAAGATCGAGGGGAACATGAACGGCGTGCTGCTCTCCGGGTACGTGGGGGTGGGCGACGCCAGCCGGGGCAACCGGGCCCATCAGCATTTCTTTTTGAACGGGCGGGCCATGCGGAGCCCCCTCCTCTCCTCGGCGCTGGAAAACGCCTGCCGCCAAAGGGTGATGATCGGGCGGTTCCCCCTATGCGTGCTGCACCTCACCATGCCCTTTGAAAGCGCCGACGTGAACGTGCACCCCAACAAGTGGGAGGTTCGCTTCCAGGATGAGCGAGGCGTTCGCCAGGCGGTGGAAACCATCATATTTGACGCTTTGGAAAAGACCAACGCCGCGCCCCCTATCCCGCCCCTCTATTTAGCTCCCGAATCCCCCGCGCCCCGGCCCGCCCCGGCCCCCATTCAGGCCGCCGATCCGGTGCCTCCCCCCGCCGACGCGCCTCAATCCGCGGCGGTCAAAAGCAGCTGCCTGTCCGCCTTCACAGAGGACGGGGCCCTGCCCGCCTTCGCCCCGGCTGCGCCCCGGGCGGAGCGCCCCAGCCCCATTGTTCCGCCGGCTGCCCATCGGCCTTCCGCTTTCCACGAGGCTGGGGCTTCTCTGCTGCCGCCCCTATCTCCCAGGCAGCCCGATTTCCTGCCCCCCGATCTCCCCGCGGAGCAGCAGGAGGCCCCCCAGGTGGCCCGGGAATTTGCCGATCAGCCCCTCCGCGTCATCGGCGTGGTATTTGATACCTACATTCTCATGGAATACGGGGATCTTCTGATCCTTTCGGATCAGCACGCGGTGCACGAGCGTTTGCTGTACGAAAAATTCATGCGGGAGACGGCCTCCGCCCCCGCCAGCCAGGCGCTTTTGATTCCTCTGGCGGTGCAGCTTTCCAAGGCGGAATACGCCTGCTTTGAGGAAAACGAAGCGGTGCTGCGCAAGGCCGGCTTCGATCTTTGTCCCTTCGGGGATGATACGGTGCAATTGCGGGGCGTGCCCATCGTGCTGGGCCAGCCCCAGGCGGAGGGCTGCCTCATCGAAGCGCTGGACGAGCTCATCGCCAACCCCGCTTCCACCCCCGCGGACCGCACCAGCCGGGTGATCCAAATGAGCTGCAAGCACGCCGTCAAGGGCGGCGAGAGGCTGCCGGAGGAAAGCGTGAAGCAGCTCATCCGGGACGTGATCCGGCAAAAGGTGACCCCCACCTGCCCCCACGGCAGGCCCCTTATGGTGCAGATCACCCGAACCGAGCTGGAAAAGCGGTTCCGCAGGATCCAGCAATGAAAAAGAAGCGCGTCATCGGCATCGTGGGCCCCACCGCCAGCGGAAAGACCGCCCTGTCCCTGCCCGTGGCGGAACGGCTGGGGGCGGAGATCCTCTGCATGGATTCCATGCAGGTATATCGGGGCATGGATATCGGCACCGCCAAGCCCACCCAGGCGGAGCAGGCGGCGGTGCCCCATCACCTCATGGATATCCTGGACCCGTCCGAAGCCTTCTCCGTCTCCCAGTACGCGGAATTGGCCCGGCGCTGCATCGAAAAGGTGGGGCTGCCCCTGCTGGTGGGCGGCACGGGGCTGTATCTGCAGTCCCTGTCGCTGCCCATGGATTACGGGGCGGTGGCGGGGGACGAGGAGGTCCGCCGAAAATACCATGCCCTGGCGGATGCGCAGGGGGCCCAAGCGGTGCACATCGCCCTGAAAAGGGTGGATCCCCTCTCTGCGGAACGGCTGCACCCCAATGATTTGCGGCGGGTGATCCGGGCCCTGGAGGTGTATGAGCTGACGGGCGTTCCCTTGTCCGCCCGGCGGATGCCGGGCCCTGAGGACGCGCCTTACGATTTCCGTCTGTACGCCCTGGACCTGCCCCGGGATATCCTCTACGCCCGGGTGGATCGGCGGGTGGATGAAATGATGGCGGCGGGGCTGCTCTGCGAGGTGCGAAGGCTGCTTCAGGGGGGCCTGTCCCCCGACGCTCAAAGCATGCAGGGCCTGGGCTACAAGGAGCTGGCCCCGGTGGTGCTGGAAAACGCCGATCTTCAGGAGGCCGTGGGCCTCATCAAGCTGCGCACCCGCCACTTTGCCAAGCGGCAGCTCACCTGGTTCCGGCGGGATCAGCGCATCCGCTGGCTGCCCTGGCAGCCCGGGCAGGATATTCGGCCCCTGATCGATTTGATCTGCCGGGAAAACGAAGCATAAACGGAGGAACGCCATGGATTTGCACGCCTTGATCGCTCAGGCGGAACGGGACTGCGGGCCCGTGTTTGCCGCCTTGGAGGAAATGGAGATCAAAAACACCCGTCGGGTGCTGGACGCCTTCCAGGCGGAGGATATCGCCCAGCGGCATTTCGCCCCCACCACCGGCTACGGGTACGACGATATCGGCAGGGATAAGCTGGAAGCGGTATTCGCCCGTCTGTTCGGGGCGGAGGCCGCCATCGTGCGCCCTTCCGTGGCCTGCGGTACGGCGGCGCTGTCGCTGTGCCTGTTCGGCCTGCTGCTTCCCGGGGATCAGCTTCTATCCGCCGCCGGGTCGCCCTACGATACCATGGAAACGGTGATCGGCCTGTCCGGCAGCGCCCCCGGGAACCTTCGGGAAATGGGCGTTTCCTATGCACAGGTGGAAATGACGGAGGATCAGACCAAGCTCGACGTGCCCGCCGTCCTCGCCGCCATCCGGGATAACACCCGGGTGATCCTCATCCAACGCAGCCGGGGCTACGCCTGGCGATCCTCCCTCCAGCCGGAGGAGATGGCCCCCCTCATTGCCGCCGTGCATGAAAAGCGCCCGGATATCTTCATCATGGTAGATAACTGCTACGGTGAATTCCTCTCCGACCGGGAGCCGACCCATTTCGGCGCGGACGTGTGCGTGGGCAGCCTGATCAAAAACCCCGGCGGCGGCCTGGCCCCCACCGGCGCGTATCTGGC
>CAJOPV010000010.1 GCA_905236495.1 uncultured Christensenellaceae bacterium | reverse complement strand
GAGGCGCCGGTACTGATCCCGAAGCTTTCCGCCGCTTACCCTTTCGCCTCCCGCCGGGGAAAAAAACAGGCGTCCTCCAGGGCTTGGGACAGGGCGGCGGACACGCTTTTCAGATCGCCGCCCGCTTTCAGGTGGCGGTGCAGCAATTCCCCCGCCTCCTCCAGGGTCATCCGATCCGGGCCATCCAGCAAAGCGCACCAGAGAAGCCCCCGCAGGCAGCTCATCTGCCTGCCCCGGAGGGCGGAAAGGCTCAGGCCCGTTTTTTCCTCCAGGCAGCACAGGGCGTTGACGGAAAAGCGCAGGGGATAATCCTTTCCCAGCAGCGTCAGCATGCTTTTCACGATACCGTCACCCCGCCGGTAATGCGCAGCACGGCGGTGAAGCCCACCACCCCATCCACGCTGGCGGCCCCTACGGAATGGGATTTAACGAAGGCGGTAAAGGATACGGCGGACTGATCGGGAAAAGTGACGGTGAAGGGGACGGCGGCGCCGGAGGCGTAGAGGGAGCGCAGGGCGGTCTGGCCCGCGCTGTTTGAATCGAAGAAGCCCTCCAGCGTCACTTCACCCATGTCCTTGAGCCCCTGCTCATACACCCGGTAGCCGCCGGGAGAATCCAGGGTGGTGACGTCGATGGCTTCGCTGTCCGCCCGGATCTCGCTGATGGCGCGGAGAGAGCCGATGAGGGTCTGGGTGTTGTTCTGGGTGCAGGAAATGGTGGTGCCCATGGATTTTTGCGGCATGAAAGTAACCTCCTTTATGATGCATAGACGGTATCGTTGTGAAGCAGGGCCCGGTAGGTCAGGCTTTTCTGGTAAGCCCGGGCGGTTTCGTCAAACAGATCCTGCCCGGCTGTGCGCCGCAGGCCCAGAGAGGAAAGGAGCGCGTCGGCCCGGAGAGAGAGGGCGTCCGCCTCCTGCCGGGTCTCAGCCAATATCTGAAGGGAAAACACGTATTCCTCCAGGTAAGGCTGCCCATCCGCCTGAGCGGCGACGGCGGAGGATTCCTCCGCAAGGGTCACGACGGGCAGGGCGAATTCCTCCAGGGGCCAGGCGCAGGAAACGGTGGCGGGCAGAGCGGATAAAAGGGAGAGAAGAGCGGGTTTCAGATCGGTCATTTCAGCACCTCCTTCATCAGGCGGCCCAGCCTGTTCGGATAGTCCGCCGCCTGGGCCGCCGGGCGCAGATAAGGCTTTTTATACTCCACATAGACGGCGTAATAGCGCCGGGCCATGAAGCGGGCGGACTGATCCTCTGTCCGCAGGGTGAGGGAGGCCTTCAGGGCCCCGGTGCGGACGGGCACGATGGAACGGGCGTGCTGATGGGCGGTCTGAACGGCCTGGCGCTGGGCGGAGGAAACTGCGGCCCGGGCCTTGCCGGGCAGGGCGGAGAGATGAGCAATGCAGGCGGATGCGTTTTTCATTTGCCGCACCTGCGCACGTCCGCCTGCACGTGCCCGTTCAGCGTCCGAAGGCTTACGCACACGTAGGGACAGCCCCCGATCTCCATTTTTTCGCCGGGAGATAAGGCGGTATCGCAGGGGAGCAGAAGGCGCAGCATATCCTGCACGTATTCCCCGTAGCGGCGGGCGGACAGCAGGCCGGTGATGGGCCGCACCGCGGCGCGGAGCGTTTGCCCCCGCAGCGTCACATCCACCCTTCCTCGCTGCATGAGTCTCATAAAACACCTCCTGATTCTGAATCAAGAAACTGGAAAGAAAATGACAGGATCGCCTTTCCCGGGGGCAGGGGGAACCGTTCTTTGGGCCATCAAAAACGGTTCTCCCGCCCCCGTAGGGTCTTTGCGTTCCCCTTACGTCTTTCCCAGCCGGTAGGAGAAGATCTCCCGGCGCAGGGCGTCGGGCAGGTCGTCGGCGGCGCGGCGGATATCGCCCTCTGTATGCTCCTTTTCCCCTTCCATGCCCATGCGGTTAAAGAAGATCACCCCAAGGCGAAGCTGGGCGTTTTGCAGACCGTCAGGCACGGAATCGCGCCAGGTCAAGGCGCAGATGAGGGCGGCGGCGTCGGCAAGGAGGGAGGCAAGGAGCGCGTCCGGCGCGGCCTGGGCGTCCGGCAGGCGAAGGCGCAGCTGGGATATAAGTTCCGCTTGGGTCATGGCCTTAACCCAGCACCCGGACAGCCAGCTCGGGATACAGCGTCTTGAAGCCGTAGAGCACATCCATGGACAGCATCTCCCGCTTATGCTGCATATCGTAGCCCCGCACCACCCGGAGGGAAACGCCGTTATAGTGGGTCACGTAGCTTTCCACGCCGCCGGGAGCGGCGAGGGGCCGGGTGACGAAGGCGAAGGCCATGGGGTGGAAGGCCAGGTTGGCGGTGTGGCTGCCGATCAGGGTGACGGCGGTATTGGCGGTCAGCGCCGGCAGCGCGGGGGAGACGGAAACGGAGGCAATGCTATTGGCGGCAGCGGCGGCGGAATCGGCGGTGACGGTATAAGTCTTTCCGCCCACGGCGATCAGATCGCCCTTCCTGAGCTTGCCGGTGAGGGACGTGCCCGTCAGGGCCAGGGAGGCACTGCCGGCGGCGACGTCGGTTTTCACCTTCACGCCTTCGGCGGCGGTGATGCCCGTTTCGTGAAGGGCCACGCCCTGGCTCATGTAATGATCCATGCCCATAACGCGCCCGATGCTGCCCTCCCGCAGGGCCTGGGTATCGCCGGATTTTTCAGCGTGGACGATGGCGTCCAGGGCGGTGAAGGCGGCGTCAGCCTCCGGGTCCCACACGGCGGCGCGGCCCGACACGGGGGCCTTCTGCCGATTCAGGGCCTTGCGGGCGTCGGCGAACACGGAAAGCGTGGCGGGGGTGGTCCCGGCGGTGCCAACGGCGGTATAGATATCCTGGTACAGCTTCAGGCCGTCCCGGTTGATCTTTTCCGCCAGGGCCGCGGCGGCGGGATCGATGAACACCCGCGTCAGATCCTCCACGCTGGTGGCGCCCTGGAGGGCCTCGATGCCCACATCCACGGTGGCGATCTTATCCAGCGTCACATCCACGCTGGTTTCCACGATATCCTGAGTGGAAACGCCCTGGGCGGGGTCGAAATCCCGAGCCTCCAGCACCACGGGCTTGCGCACCTGGATGGTATCGCCCTTCATGACGGAAAAATCGTCGGAATAATCCTTGTGGATCAGGTTGGGGAACACCAGATGGTCGATGAGCCGGGGCAGGGCGGCTCTGGCAAAATCCTTAACGGTGATGAACGAATTGGACATGGGGCAAATCCTCCTTCATTAGTCGTTGCGGCAGACAGCCGCGTAGTATTCCTCATCGGACATTTCGGAGAGGGGCTTCACTTCCCCCGTCTTGGGCGCGTCAGTGAGCAGGCGCTGCTCCACGCCCTGCTGAACGGCGGCGCGGAAGGCCTTTTCCAGGGCGTTCAGGCCTTCGGTGAGGGCATCCCGGTCCTCAAAGACCAGGCACGCCGCCAGCTCGGTGGGCAGCTCGCGGGCCTTCAGCTCCTCATAGGCCTGGGCGGTCATTTCCCGGCGGCGGAGCTGATCCTCCTGCTCGTCCAGGGCCTCCCGGCGGGCGGCCTCCTGCTGAGACAGGGCGGTGATCTGGGCGGAGAGGCGGCCCGCCAGCTCCGTCAGCTGCTGCTCCAGGGCGGTGAGGGTATCGGTTACGATGGATTCTTCCATGGCAGATGATCCTCCTTACGGTGTAGGGTGATGATTGCCGCTCTCCCCATCCAGGAAGGGCAGCTGAGACAAAAGCAGATCGTCGGGCACCATGCCCTCCAGGGTCTTGACCATTTGCGCGGTCTCCAGGGCGGATTCGGGCAGGGTGCGGGTGAAGGTGATGCGGACGCGGCTTTCATCCAGCGCCCGGCCTCCCTTCACGGTGAGGAAGTGGGCGTAGCAGCGAAGCCGCTCCCTGAGCGCCTCCCGGAACCAGCGCTCCTTGAGCCGGGTCAGTTGCTCCAGGCCCAGGAGCTTATACTTCATGGCGACGCCGCTGACGTTTCCGGCAAACTGCCGGTCGCTCAGATCCGGGATCATGGAGAATTTGTGGATATCCCTTTCCAGGGCCGCCCGAAGCTCCTCCGCCCCGGGGCCGGACTGCTTGACGAGGTATTGGGCCCCGGCCTCCCGGTCGGGCAGGTATAACAGCTTATCCTGCCGCAGCTGCTGGGCCGGGGTGCGGCCCCGCTCATCCGTTTCCAGGCGGGCGCCATAGACGATGAGCAGGGCATCCACCAGCTGCTCCTGATCGTTGACCCGGCTGGATTCCAGCACGTCGTAGGCGTCGATGAGGGACAGCACGGCGTCCGCGTCCCCGGCCTCCTCCTCGTTGTTCCAGTATTCAATGAGGGGCACGTGCCCGAAGTAGTGGGGATGCCGGGCGGCGGGACCGTTTTTGAAGAGGGAGGCGGCG
>CAJOPV010000009.1 GCA_905236495.1 uncultured Christensenellaceae bacterium | reverse complement strand
TCTCTTATCCGTGCTGCGCAGCGCCGAGGGCATCGATCTGAGCCGGCTGGAAGCGTTCGTGAACCAACAGAACCAATGATAATAAAGCACAGGGAGGAAATGAACAATGGATATCCGGCAGAAGACCATCAACAACATCCGCACCCTGGCGGCGGATACTGTGCAGAAGGCCAACAGCGGGCACCCCGGCGCGCCCATGGGCATGGCTCCCATGGCGTATGCCGTGTGGATCAAGGAAATGAAGCATAACCCCAAGGACCCCGCCTGGAAGGATCGGGACCGCTTCGTCCTTTCCTCGGGCCATGCCAGCTCCCTGATCTATACCATGCTGCATCTCACCGGCTACGGCCTCACCCTGGAGGATATGAAGCAGTTCCGCCAGTGGGGCAGCAAGACCCCCGGTCACCCCGAATACCGCCACACCGTGGGCGTGGAGACCACCACCGGCCCCCTGGGCCAGGGCGTGGCCAACGCGGTGGGCTTCGCCATCGCCGAAACCATGATGGCGGCCCATTTCAACCGCCCCGGCTTCCCGGTGGTGGATCATCGGGTGTATGCCTTCTGCGGCGACGGCTGCATGATGGAGGGCATCGCCAGCGAGGCCTCCTCCCTGGCGGGCACGCTGGAGCTGGGCAAGCTGACCCTTTTGTACGACGATAACGAAATCTCCATCGAGGGCAATACCGATATCGCCTTTAAGGAGGACGTGGGCAAGCGCTTTGAGGCCTATGGCTGGCAGGTGATCCGCCTGAAGGACGGCAACGACGTGGATGCCGTCTGCGCCGCCATCGAAGAGGGCAAGAAGGACAGCCGCCCCACCCTCATCGTCTGCCCCACCAAGATCGGCTTCGGCTGCCCCGCCAAGGAAGGCAAATCCTCCGCGCACGGCGAGCCCCTGGGCGTTGAAAACGTGCTGGAAACCAAGCGGAACCTGGGCATGCCGGAGGACAGCTTCTGCGTGCTGCCCGAGGTGTATGCTCACATTCAGGAGGAAATGAAAAAGAACGAGGAAGCGGAAAAGGCCTGGGACGGCATGTTCGCCGCTTACTGCAAGGAATACCCTGACCTGGCGGAGGAATGGGAGCAGTGGCATAACCCCGAATTGCCCGACGAAGTGGCGCTGAACGACGCCCTGTGGCAGTGGGACGGCAAGATCGCCACCCGGGCCACCTCCGGCGAAATGATCAATCGGCTTGCCAGGCTGCTGCCCAACCTGGTCGGCGGCAGCGCCGACCTGGCCCCGTCCAACAAGACCAATATCAAGGACGGCGGCGATTATTCCGCCCAGAACCGGGCGGGCCGCAACCTGCATTTCGGCGTTCGGGAGCATGCCATGGCTGCCATCTGCAACGCCATCGCCCTCCACGGCGGCCTCAGGGTCTTCTGCGCCACCTTCTTCGTATTCAGCGATTACATGAAGCACGCCATGCGCATGAGCGCCATTATGAAGCTGCCCGTCACCTACGTTTTGACCCACGATTCCATCGGCGTGGGCGAGGACGGCGCCACCCACGAGCCCATCGAGCAGCTCACGGGCCTGAGGGCCATCCCGGATATGCTGGTGTTCCGCCCCGCCGACGGCAGGGAAACCACCGCCGGGTGGCTCACCGCCCTCACCGCCGGGCTGCCCACCTGCCTGGTGCTGACGAGGCAAAACCTGCCCCAGTACGAGGGCAGCGGCTGCGAAGCCATGAAGGGCGGCTATATTCTCGCCGATTCCGAGAAGGAAACGCCGGACGTGGTGCTGCTGGCCTCCGGCTCCGAGGTGGAGCAGATGATGGGCGCCAGGGAAGAGCTGAAAAAGGAAGGCATCGACGCACGGGTGGTATCCATGCCCTGCATGGAGCTGTTCTTAAAGCAGCCCAAGGAATATCAGGAGGCGGTGATCCCCGCCGCCGTCCGTGCCCGGGTCTCCATGGAAGCGGGCGTTACCATGCCCTGGTACCGCTTCACCGGCCTGGACGGAAAGGCCATCGGCATCGACCGCTTCGGCGCATCCGCCCCCTACGCCATCCTGTTCAAGGAATTCGGCTTCACGGTGGAAAACGCCGTAAAGGCCGCCAAGGAAACGCTGGGCAAATAATGAAAAACAAGGTCGGCCCGGGCAAAACTGTCCCGGGCCGATTTTGTTTCCGAATCAAGCCGATCCATCCGACGGCTGTCTGTTGACAACCGGGCCGTGACGAGCTATAATCATTGTGACAGTAAGCCTGACTCAGAGCGGGCGAACCTGTGGGAGGCAGTGTTTGGAATCGGTTCTGTAACGGGGACCATGACGGAGCAAGAGCGGCGGCGGCGTGACCGCTTGTTTTCTGACGTCATGGCGCGGTATGGAACGGATGCCGGGCACTTTTTCTATGCGCCTTTTTACCGCGGTCCCCGATCCTTCATCATGCCCAATAAGAAAAAAATGAGGGATCAGCATGACACAGGACGGAATCACCCTGGAATTCAATATCGTAATCGAAAAACTTCAAAACCAGGCAGTTTCCCAGGCGGCCCGCCGCCGTCTGGCGGAGACGGGGCCAATTTTGAACGAAGGCCTCTGCCGGGCCCGGATGGAGGAAACCACCGCGGCAAAGCATGTGCTGGAAAAGGCGGGGACTCCGCCCCTCGCGGAAACGGAGGCCACGGAGGAAGGCCTGCTTCTCTCCGCCCAGGGCGGCATGCTGTCGCCTGCCCAGCTCATCGCCGCGGCGCGGTTCTGCACGGCGGTCCGAAGGCTTGAAAAATACCTGCGGGACGCCCGGCTGTTCAGCCCCGGCATCGCCTCCTGGAGCACGGAGCTGCCCGATTTGAAGGAACTGGAGGAGGAAATCACCCGTTCCGTCCGGGAGGACGCCATCCTGGACGACGCTTCCGCCGCCCTGCGGGGCCTGCGTCGGCAGCGGGAGCGCACGGAGCAGGAGATTCGGGAGAAAATCAATCAGGTGCTGCTGCGCCATAAGCAGGAACTGGCGGACAGCTATATCACCCAGCGGGGCGGCGTCTTTGTGGTGCCCGTGCAGAAGCGCTTTCAAAGCGCGTTCCCGGGCCGGGCGGTGGATGTATCCGCCAAGGGGAGCACCGTATTCATGGAGCCCATCGCCGTCCAGGCCCTTCGGCAGACGCTGGAGGCACTCCTGATCGAAATGGACGGGGAGGAGCGCCGTATCCTCTGGACCCTCAGCGACCGGGTAGCCGCGGCAGAGGCCTCCCTTCGCAGCGCCATGCAGGTGATGACCGAACTGGACGTGCTGTTCGCCCGGGCCAAGCTCAGCGTGGAGATGGACGCCCGCCCCGCGGAAATCACCGCCCGGCGGGAGATCCGCCTGGTGAATGCCCGGCATCCGCTGCTGGACCGGGATACCTGCGTGCCGCTGAACATGACGCTGGGCGCGTCCAATACAGGCATCGCCATTACCGGGCCCAACACCGGCGGGAAAACGGTGTGCCTGAAAACCGTAGGCTTACTGACGCTGATGGCGCAAAGCGGCCTGCATATCCCCTGCGGGGAGGGCACGGTGATCGGCATGATGGATCGGGTGCTGTGCGATATCGGCGACAGCCAGTCTATCAGCCAGAACCTTTCCACCTTCTCCGGGCACATGACCAACGTGATCCGTATGCTGAAGGAATGCAGCCGGGACAGCCTGGTGCTCCTGGATGAGCTGGGCAGCGGAACGGACCCCAAGGAGGGCTCCGGCCTGGCGGCGGCGATCCTGGAGGAGCTGCTCAGGCGCCGGTGCTTTTTCCTGGTGACGACCCACGATCCCCAAATCAAGCAATGGGCAGAGCAGACGGAAAACGTGATCGCCGCCCGGATGGCCTTTGATCAGCAGTCGCTTCGGCCCCTGTACCGGCTGGAAATGGGCGTCAGCGGGGAGAGCTGCGCGATCGAGATCGCCCGCCGCCTGGGCATGGATCCGGGGCTGCTTTCCCGGGCCCGGCAGGTGGCGGAGCACGGGCTGCAGCCACCGCAAAAAAGCCGTCCCATGGGCGTTCCCGCCAGCCGCTTAAAGCGAATGGAGCTGAAAAAAGAAGGCGATTTTCAGCGCTTTACCATGGGGGACAGCGTGCAGCTCCTGCCCGAAAAAAAGACCGCCATCGTGTATCGCCCCGCGGACGAGGAGGGCAACGTGGTGATCCAGCTGCAGGATCAAAAGATCACCGTGCGCCATAACAGGCTCCGGCTCCTGGTGCCGGCGGCACAGCTGTATCCCCCGGATTATGATTTTTCCATCGTTTTTGACACCGTGGAAAACCGCAAGGCGGCCCATACCATCTCCCGCAAGCACGACCCCGACGCCGTGGTGATCCTGAAGGAGGGGAAAAAGGAACCGTGACGCGCCCGGAATAATTATTTTTCTTAACGAAAGGACAATGAGAAGGCCGCGCCGAATAATGAAATCAGATCATTTCGGGAAACGACGAAAGAGGAGGAACCCCCCATGCGATTCGGATACTTTGACAATGAAAAGCGCGAATACCGCATCACCGATCCCCGCACGCCCATGCCCTGGGCTAATTACCTGGGCTCCCCTGCCTACGGCGCCATCGTGACCCAGAACGCCGGGGGGTACAGCTTCGTAAAATCCGGCGCTGCGGGGCGCATCCTGCGCTATACCTTCAACCAGTTCGACGAGCCGGGGCGGTATATGTACCTTCGGGATGAGGACACCGGGGATTACTGGTCCGCTTCCTGGCGGCCCGTGGAAAAGCCCCTGGATCAATTCCAGACCATCACCCGCCACGGCACCTCCTATACCCAGATCGAATCCTGCTATAACGGCATCAAAAGCAAGGCCCTCTATTACGTGCCCCTGGACGCCACCTGGGAGGTATGGCGGCTGGAGGTCAAAAATACCGGCGATACCCCCCGGAAGATCGGCGTGTTCGGCTACTGCGAACTGACTACCGAATCCTTCTACACCCAGGATCTGGTGAACTTGCAATACACCCAGTTCATTACCGTCACCGAATTCCATCAGGATCATATTCTGCAGCGGATCAACCAGTTCTGCGATCTGAACGCCGACGGCGAAAACGGGCGGGAGCGGTTCTTCGGCCTGGCGGGGGCCCCGGTCACCAGCTACACGGGAAGGCGGGAACGGTTCCTGGGCACCTGCCGCTTCAACGCCCCCAAGGGCGTGACCGACGGGAAGCTGGATAACAGCCTGAATTTCAACGGCAACCCCTGCGGCGCGCTGCATACCGTGATGGAGCTGAAGCCCGGCGAAAGCAGGACTGTGGCCTTCATCCTGGCCCAGAAAGGGGAAAAGGAAGCCCGGAGGCTCATCGACCGCTACGCCGATACGGAAAAGACGGTGGAAGGGGAGCTTCAGGAGCTGATCGCCTACTGGCACGGGAAGCTGAATCACCTGAACGTGCAGACCCCGGACGAGGACCTGAATACCATGGTGAACACCTGGAACGCCTTCCAGTGCTTTACCACCTTCGTCTGGTCCCGGGCCGCCAGCCTGATCTACTGCGGCGAGCGCAACGGCTACGGCTACCGGGATACGGTGCAGGATATCCAGGGCATCATCCATCTGGACCCCGCCATGGCGAAGGAGCGCATCCGCTTCATGCTCTCCGCTCAGGTGCATCACGGGGCCGGGCTGCCGCTGGTGAAATTCACCCACAACGCGGGCCACGAGGATACCCCGGAACAAGATAGCTACGTCAAATCCACCGGTCATCCCCATTACCGGGCGGACGACGCCATGTGGCTGTTCCCCACGGTGTATAAATATGTGGCGGAGACCGGCGACAGGGATTTCCTGAACGAAGTGATCCCCTTTGCGGATTACGACCAGGGCACCGTCATCGAGCATTTGAAGCGCGCCATCGACTTTACCATGCATCACCTGGGCCATCACGGCATGCCCGCCGGCCTCCATGCCGACTGGAACGACTGCCTGCAATTAGGCGCCCAGGGGGAGAGCAGCTTCGTGGCCTTCCAGTTCTATTACGCGATGAACCTGCTCAACGAATTGCTGCCCGAGACGGAGGAATATGCCGACTACAGCAAGTGGCTCACCGAGCAGGCGGCGGATCAGCTGAAAAAGATCAACGAATTCTTCTGGGAGGACGATCGGTTCCTGCGGGGCTACACCCAGGACGGCGCTGTGATCGGCAGCAAGCACGATCCCGAGGCCTCCATGTGGATGAATCCCCAGGCGTGGGGCGTTATTTCCCGGGGCGCCACGAAAGAGCAGGCGGAAAAGAGCATGGAATCCGTCCATCGGCTGCTGAATACGCCCAACGGCATCGAGCTGATGGCTCCCTGCTATAAAAAACATTTCTTTGATACCGCCTTTATGAAGCTGTTCAACCCCACCACCAAGGAAAACGGCGGCATTTTCTGCCAGCCCCAGGGCTGGGCCATCCTGGCGGAAGCCCTGCTGGGCCACGGCGGGCGGGCCTTTGAGTACTTTAAGGAAAGCTGCCCCTCCGCCTACAACGACCGGGCGGAGATCCGGGAAGTGGAGCCCTACGTGCATTCCCAGTTCATCGAGGGCCACGAGACGCCCCAGCCGGGCCGCGCTCATGTGCATTGGCTCACCGGCACCGCTTCCACCGTCATGGTGGGCATGGTGGAAGGCATCCTGGGCCTGCGCCCCACGCCGGAGGGGCTGTGCATTTCTCCCGCCATCCCGGCGGAATGGGACGGCTTCACCATGGATAAGACCTTCCGGGGCAAGCGGCTGCATATCGTGGTGGATAACTCTGCCCATCACGAAGGCGGCGTAACAAAGACCCTGGTGAACGGAAAAACGGTGGATGCCCAGGTGCTCACCGACGATATGATCAAGGACGGCGACGAGATCACGGTCGTGATGTAACCAAATAGGTACGATAGGGGGAACCGTGCGCTGCGGGGTGCGGTTCCCCCGTGTGTTTACAGGGAGGATGCGGAATGAAGCGGGAATTGGGCATCGCCCGGTGCGGGCTGGCCTGCTGCCTGTGCTCCGAAAACGCGCAGTGCAAAGGCTGCCGAAGGGATGGGTTCATGGAGCTGAGCTGGTGCAAGGACGCCAACTGGTGCAAGGTCAGAAAATGCGTCATGGAAAAGGGTATCGCAGGCTGTTATGAATGCCCTGAGCGGGACTGCCGCAGGGGGCTGTTCGCCGGGAAGATCAAGCCCCGGGGATTTAATGAATACGTGCGCCGATACGGCCTGGAGGCCCTGCTGGACCGGCTGGAGACAAACGAAAAGGCCGGCGTCGTTTATCACCGGGAGGGCATCATAGGAGACTATGACGATTTTGAGGACATCGAATCGCTGATCGCATTCATTCATACGGGCCGCAGAGCATAACCGCGGCGGAAAGGGGGAAAACATGATCGCGCAGTACCCGCCCATGGGGTGGAACAGCTGGGATTGCTGGGGCGCTTCGGTGACGGAGGAAACCGTGCGCAAAAACGCCGATTACATGGCGGCACATCTGAAACGGTACGGCTGGGAATACGTGGTGGTGGATATCCAGTGGTATCAGCCAACGGCCTCCTCCCATGCGTACGAGCCCTTTTCCGAACTGACCATGGACGAATACGGACGCCTGCTGCCGGCGGAAAACCGGTTTCCCAGCAGCAAGGGCGGCAGGGGCTTCCGCCCTCTGGCAGATTATATCCATTCCCTGGGGCTGAAACTCGGCATCCACATCATGCGGGGCCTGCCCCGGATGGCGGCCCACCGTAAGCTGCCCATATTCGGCAGCGATTTCACCTGCGCCCAGGCGGCGGACCCCAACTCCATCTGCCTGTGGAACCCGGATATGTACGGCCTCAAAAGCGATCTGCCCGCCGCCAAAGCGTATTATGACAGCATTTTCCGTCTGTATGCCGAATGGGGCGTGGATTACGTGAAATGCGATGATATCGCCCGGGAATACCCCCACTGCAAACGGGAAATCGAGCTGATCTCCCAGGCTGCCCGGCATTGCGGCAGGGACATCGTGCTGAGCCTGTCGCCCGGCCCCGCGCCCCTGGAGCAGGCGGAGCATTTGAAAACCTATGCCAACCTCTGGCGCATCACGGATGATTTCTGGGATGACTGGAGATTGCTCCGGGGCATGTTTGAACGGGCTGAAAAATGGTGCGTCCACGCGGGGGAGGGCCATTGGCCCGACGCGGATATGCTGCCCCTGGGGGCGCTGCGGCTGTGCTACCCGGGGGAGGAGGGCAAATGGACCCGGTTCACCCGGGCTGAGCAGCGCACCATGATGACGCTGTGGTGCATGCTGCGTTCGCCCCTTATGATGGGCGGGGATATGACGCAGAACGACGGCTTCACCTTATCGCTCATGGCGAACGAACATGTGCTGGCGATAGAAAAGGAAAGCTGGTGCGCCCATCCGCTGCGCTCTGCCCAGGAGGAGGCCGTATGGCTGGCCCCCCGGAAGGACGGCAAAGGCTTTTACGCGGCGGCGTTCAACCTGTCGGATAAAAAGCGCCGGGTGACGGCAGAGGTGGGCCGGCCCGTCCGTCACGCTACCGAGCTGTGGACGGGGAAGCAAACCCGCGCTCTTTCCGCCCTCCTTCCCGCCCACGACGCAGCGGTGTGGTATGTAGAAACATAAATCCCCCTGCTCCAGGGGGATCAGAGCATCGACCAAGTCGATGCTCTGCCATCGAAAGTCAGCAGACAGACTTTCGATGGATTGCATCCATTTGCTGTA
>CAJOPV010000008.1 GCA_905236495.1 uncultured Christensenellaceae bacterium | reverse complement strand
TAAATTTGACACATTTCCGCAAGACGGAATTCACATTTTTACAAAAGCGGAAAGGCCTCAAGCCCTTCCGCTGTCCTTTTGCCGCAGGCCGGATCAATACCAGGTCATGCAGAATTCGGTGACGTACCAGGTGTCCCCGTGGGGGGTATAGACGATGCCGGAAGCGGCCTCCTGCTGCTCCTCCGGGATGGGGGCCAGGTTCTTGTGATCCACGCTGCGGGAATCGTACAGGTAGCAATAGCGCCGGACCGTGCTGCTCATGTTGCCTTCCACCGTAGAGACCTGATAGATCCCATCCTCCAGGGGGATCACATCCGTCACCAGCCCCACGTGCTTATAGCCGTAGGTATCCTTCACGCTGCCGTAAATCACCAGATACCCGGGCCGGGGAATTTTGGTGACCCGGTCCATGTTGGTAAAGGCGGTATCCAGACGGGGCACCCCGGCAGCCCGGATGCTGTGGGGTTCGCCGGTTCCCAGGGGCTTGAGCCTGGGGGCGCTGTCCTCCGGCTCCAGGGGGATGCCGGCCTGATCCAGGCAATAGCCCGCGAAGGCCCCGCACCAGCCCACGGCGTAGCCCCACCATTTATTATACTTGTTGCCCTTCAGATCCTTAGGCAGCTTTTGCTCCCCCAGGGCTTCCCATTCGCTCAGGGCGATGGCGATGGCGCTTTGGATGCTCTCCGGCGCCGGGTCCTCCGCCGTATCATCCGGCAGCACGGTGACCTTTACCGTTGCCGTTTTGCTCTTCCCGGTCAGCGTCAGCGTGGCTTCCCCCGGCGCAAAGCCGATGATGCGCACGTATTTCTTTTCATACACGTCCGGCTCGGCCCCGGCGACGGCGGGATCGCTGCTTTCCCAGGCGCCGGTGAAGCCCTGATCGAACAGATGGAATTTGCCCGCAGGGAGGGTGATCTCCTGGGGCAGCTTATCCGGCGCCTTGGCAGCCAGGGCTGACAGAGGCAGCAGGCACAAAAGCACCACCGCCGCAATAACCCGTTTCATCATTCATCTGCCTCCTTGATCTCTGCTTCCTCCGCTTCATCCTCGCCCGGCTCTTCCTTCCCCGCCAGGCGGATGCTCGCCGCCCCGTCGCAGATCACCGCGCCCAGGCCCACGATCAGCGTGAAATAATACGTGAAGAACCGCCATAAAAGCAGCGCCCCCACCAGCTTATCCGCCGGGAACACATGCTGGAAGAAAATATAGAAGCCGCCCTCCTGGGCCCCGGAAGCCCCCGGCAGGGGGGTAAAGGACGCGGCGATATACAGCAGGAACTGCAGCGTCAGGATATCAAAATAGCTGTACGCGGTCAGGCCCAAAGCCCGATAGACGCAATAAGCGATGCTCATAAGCCCCAGCACCTGCAAGCAGGAAAGCAGATACAAATGAAACAGGCGGATGGGATGATGCTTGAGCATATCCACCGAGCCGTGGAAATCGGCGATGGCGTTCTCCGCCCGCATCTTCAGCTTTTCTTCGTTGCGTACCAGATGCAGCTTTTTGCCCACGCGGATCACGAACATGATGATGCCGTGCACGATATTTTTGTTGATCGCCAGCAGCAGCACCGCCGCCACCAGCAGCCCGTTGAGCAGGAAGCCGGCGACCACGATCCACTTGGCCTGATCGATGATGTTGCGCACCAGATCCACATTCAAGAACCACAAAAGCCCGCCCAGGGACAACAGCGCCACCTGGAACGTAAAAAACTTGACCGCCAGCCCGGAGGAGGAGATCCCCGCCGGGATGCCCCGCTTTTTCAGCGCCAGCACCTGCATGGGCTGCCCGCCGGTAGCCGCCGGCGTGATGCTGGAATAAAACGCGCCGATCAGCGCCACCAGCAGGGAGGTGGGGTATTTGATCTTCACCTTCTGCTGCCGGAAAAACACGTGCAGCCCCATGGCCTCAAAACACATGAACACGCACCAGGAGCCTACCGCCGCCAAAATCCACCGCAGGTCGGCGGATTTCAGCGCCGTCCACACGTCGCCGATATCGCCGCCCCGGGCGCTGAAATACAGCACCAGGCCCAGCGTCACCAGGATGATCAGGCCGTTCAGCAGGACGCTTCGCCCGCTGTTGGACATTTTCTTCAAGAGGTGCCATCCTTTGATTGTTGTACGGGTATAACCCGCCTTGTACAGTATAACATAAGTGATCGGCTTTTGTCATCCCCTTTCTTTCGGAACAAGCCCCTTTGCTTGACAGGCCCCGCCTTCTCCTGTTATAATTCGTCATCGTCATATAAGGAGGGATTGATTATGAACGACTATGTTTTGAGCTGCTGCTCTCCCGCCGATCTGAGCCGGGAGCATTTTGAAAAACGGGATATTCGCTATATTTATTTCCATTATTATCTGAACGAAACGCCTTACCCGGACGACCTGGGCCAGACCATTCCCTTCGATGAATTCTATCGGGCCATGGCGAACGGGGCGGAAACCCGCACCTCCCAGGTGAACGAGGATGAATTCGTGGAATATTTTACCCCTTTCCTGGAGCAGGGGCGGGATATCCTGCACGTGTGCCTGTCCTCCGGCATTTCTGGGGTGTATAATTCCGCCTGCCTGGCCCAGAAAATGCTGCAAAAAAAGTACCCGGAGCGGAAAATCTATATCGTGGATTCCCTGGGCGCGTCCTCGGGCTACGGGCTGCTGATGGATAAGCTGGCGGATCTTCGGGACGGCGGCATGGATATCGACGCGCTGCGGGATTGGGCGGAGGAAAACAAGCTGAACGTGCATCACTGGTTTTTTTCCACCGATCTGAGCTTTTACGTCAAGGGCGGGCGCATCTCCAAAACCTCCGGCTTTTTCGGCACCATGCTGCGCATCTGCCCCCTTTTGAATATGGACAGCCTGGGCCGCCTGATCCCCCGGGAAAAGATCCGCACCAAGAAAAAGGTGATCCAGCGCATCGCGGAGCAGATGCAATTGCACGCCCAAAACGGCGCGGATTACGACGGCAAATGCTATATTTCCCAGTCCGCCTGCTTTGAGGACGCCCGGGCGGTTGCGGACCTGGTGGAGGCCGCTTTCCCCAAGCTGAAGGGAAAGGTGCTCATCAATTCCATCGGGAACCTGATCGGCAGTCATACCGGCCCCGGCACCGTAGCCCTCTTCTTCTGGGGCGACAAGCGGGAGAACTGACCTTATGATCTACCTGAGCAGTTTCTTTTTCCCCGACGCGGAGCGGGAGGTCAGCTTCCGCATGGGAGAAAGGCGCACCTGCTTTGATTCCTATTACCCCTTCCAGATCCTTTCCGGGAAGGGGCTTTCCGTATTGGAGGCGGATCACATCACCATCCTCTACGGCGGCAACGGCTCGGGGAAGACCACCGCGCTGAACGTGATGGCGGAAAAGCTTTCTTTGCAGCGGGACACGCTGTATAACCGCAGCAGCTTTTTTGAGGATTACCTGAATATGTGCCATTGCGATCTGCGCAGGGCCATCCCCAGGCCCAGCCGGGTCATCACCAGCGACGACGTGTTCGATTATATGCTGAACCTGCGGGCCATCAACCAGGGCGTGGACAGAAACCGGGAAGAAATCATGCAGGATTACCTGGAGATGGCCAACGCCAACCCCGGGAACAGGTTCAGCGGCTGGCAGCTCAAATCCATGGAGGATTACGAGACCTTAAAGAAGCTCAACGCCGCCCGGCATAAGACCCAGAGCCGCTTCGTGCGTTCCTTCGCGGCGGAAAACGTGCGGGAAAAATCCAACGGCGAAAGCGCTTTCGCTTACTTTACCGATCGGATCCGGGAAAACGCGCTGTACCTGCTGGACGAGCCGGAAAACAGCCTGTCTCCCAGCCGGCAGACGGAATTGGCCCGATTCCTGGAGGAATCCGTGCGTTTTTACGGCTGCCAGTTCGTGATCGCCACCCATTCCCCCTTCCTGCTGGCCCTTCGGGGCGCGAAAATCTATGACCTGGACGCCGACCCCGCCCAGGTGCGTTCATGGACGGCGCTTCCCAACGTCCGGGCGTATTACGATTTTTTCCGGGAGCATCAGGATGATTTTGAATAACAAAAAGAGGAGTCCTTAGGGGCTCCTCAGAGTATCAATAAACCCCGGGATAGCTCGAAAGGGCCTCAGCCCTTTCGACTTTTATCCGCAGGACCGGGTCTCCCGGTCCGAG
>CAJOPV010000007.1 GCA_905236495.1 uncultured Christensenellaceae bacterium | reverse complement strand
TCGGTGATGCCGCGCTCGGTGCCCGCCAGCTTGGCGGTGAAGCCGGACAGGAAGTAATACTTAGTCTGTTCGGGAGTCAGCACGGAGACGGGGGGCAGCACGCCGAAAGCGTCGGCGGACAGGAAGATCACGTTCTTGGCGTCGGGGCCGGCGCTGGTGGGCCGCACGTTCTTGACGATCTTCTCGATATGCTCGATGGGATAGGAAACGCGGGTGTTCTCGGTGACGGACTTATCGGCGAAATCAATCTTGCCGTTTTCATCCAGCGTCACGTTTTCCAGCAGCGCGTTCCGTTTGATGGCGTTGTAGATATCCGGCTCGCTGTCCTTATCCAGGTTAATGACCTTGGCATAGCAGCCGCCTTCAAAGTTGAACACGCCGTTATCGTCCCAGCCGTGCTCGTCGTCGCCGATCAGCAGGCGCTTGGGGTCGGTGGACAGGGTGGTTTTGCCGGTGCCGGACAGGCCGAAGAAGATGGCGGTGTTTTCGCCGTTCATATCGGTGTTGGCGGAGCAGTGCATGCTGGCGATGCCCTTGAGCGGCAGGTAGTAGTTCATCATGGAGAACATGCCCTTCTTCATTTCACCGCCGTAACAGGTGTTCAATATCACCTGCTCCCGGCTGGTGACGTTGAAGGCCACCACGGTTTCGCTGTTGAGGCCCAGCTCCTTATACTGTTCGCACTTGGCCTTGGAAGCGGTATAGACCACGAAATCCGGCTCAAAGGCGGCCTCTTCCTCGGCGGTGGGCTTGATGAACATATTGCGGACGAAATGGGCCTGCCAGGCCACTTCCATGATGAAGCGCACCGCCATGCGGGTATCCTTGTTGGCGCCGCAGAAGGCATCCACCACGTACAGCTTCTTATTGGAAAGCTGCTTTTTCGCCAGGCCGCGGACGATCTCCCAGGTTTCCTTCGTCATGGGGTGGTTGTCGTTCTTATATTCGTCGGAGGTCCACCAAACGGTGTCCTTGCTGTTTTCGTCCATGACGATATACTTATCCTTGGGGGAACGCCCGGTGTAGATGCCGGTCATCACGTTCACGGCCCCCAGTTCGCTTTCCTGGCCCTTTTCAAAGCCTTCCAGCTGAGGGTTCATTTCATCCTGATACAGAAGCTCGTAGGAGGGATTGTAGATCAGTTCCTTGGTGCCGGTGATGCCATACTTGTTCAGATCGATCTTTGCCATGTACCCATACCTCTCTTCTATATTATTTCATTCACTTGGAAATAAAGGGATCAGGCAGCGGTTAGAAGTGCCAACCTCTACCAAATAAATTATACCATAGCCCCCGCTTTTTCGTCAACGCCGAAAATATGTCGCGGATATGACCGAAACAGACAAAAAGCGCGGGTCTTTCACGCGCTTCATGGGGTTATTACGTTGAAGAAATCACATCGCTCAGCGCTGCAAAATCCTGAAGGGACAGGGTTTCTCCCCGCACATTTTGCGGAAACCCGCACTGATGCAGCCAGCGCCCGGCCTGCTCCCGGGGCACATGGAAGGCGGCGATCAGGTTGTTTTCCATGGTTTTTCGCCGCATGGCGAAGGCGGCTGCAGCAGCCCGGAAGAAGGTTTCCTCATCCTGAGGCCGCACCGCCGGCATCTCCCGCCTGGGCATCACCACAAAGGCGCTGTCCACCTTGGGGGGCGGCGTGAACATTTGGGCGGGCACGTGCAGCGCGATCCGGGGCTCGTACCCGTATTGGGCCCGCACCGCCAGCATGCCGTAGCCCTCCTCCCCCGGCCCGGCGATGATGCGCTCCGCCGCCTCCTTCTGCACCATCACGCTGACGGATCGGATGGGCAAGTCGGATTTGAGCAGCATCGTCATAAGATCCGTCGTCAAATAATAGGGGATATTGGCGACCACGTGAAAATCAGGCCAATCCGCCGTGATTTCCTTCAAGTTCAGCCGCATCACGTCCCCATGGATCACAGAAGCGTTGGGATACTTTTCCAGCGCTACCCGCAAGATGGGCAGCAGCGTCCCATCCACCTCGATAGCTCTGACCTCCCGGCACCGCTCCGCCAGGGCCTTCGTAAGCCCCCCGGCCCCGGCGCCGATCTCCAGCACCCGGTCTTCCTTCCCCACGCAGGAAAAGGCGGCAAGCTCCGCAAACAGCCCATCATCGGTGATAAAATTCTGCCCCAGGCTGCGCTTATGCCGAAATTCCCCTTCCCGTTTCATGAAAGCTCCTTTACGGATCGGACGACCAGATCCCGGTCCTGAGCGTGGAAAAAGGAGGTGCCCATCACCAGCACATTGGCCCCGGCATCGGTGATCTGTCTGGCGTTATCCAAGGTGACGCCTCCATCCACGGCGATATCCCCTTTGTATCCCCAAGCGCGCAGGAGCCTGATCTTATCCAGCATATCCACCATGAATTTCTGCCCGCCAAAGCCCGGCTCCACCGTCATAATAAGGATATTATCCAGCATGTCCAGGTACTTTGTCAGCGTATCCGCCAAGGTTGCGGGCTTGACAGACAAACCGCATTTCACGCCCAGCGCCTTGATTGCATCCAGGATCGGACGGGCGTCCGGCAATACTTCCTGATGCACCGTCAGGATATCCGCTCCTGCCTCCGCGAAGGTTTTCAGGTATTTGCCCGGGTTATCCATCATCAGATGCACATCCAAACGGCATTCTGGAAAGCGGGCCTTAACGGCGGCGCACAGCTCCGGGCTGAAGGACAGGTTGGGCACGAAATGGGCATCCATCACGTCAAAATGCAGCCGGGTCACCCCCCGGGACAGCATATCCCCGATCTCCGATTCCAGGTTCAAAAGATCCGCCGCCAGCAGCGACGGCGCCAGCTCAATCATACCTCTCCCTCCAAGCCTGTCGGCAGTCCTCCAGTAGCTGACGGTAGCGCGCAAGCCGCTTTTCGTCGATCTTCCCATCCTTCGCCGCCGCCGTCACGGCGCAGCCCGGCTCTCTGCCGTGATAGCAGGGAGAAAAGCGGCAGCTGCCCAGATAAGGCGCAAATTCCGGGTAATAATCCTTGAGCAGCACGGGGTCGAATACCTCGTCCATTTCAAGCAAACTGAACCCCGGCGTATCGATGACCTGGATATCCCCGAAGGTGAACAGCTCCGCGTGGCGGGTGGTGTTTTTCCCCCGCTGGATCTTCCGGCTGATATCCCCCGTTTCCTGGTTCAGGCCAAACAGGGCGTTGAGCAGCGTGGATTTCCCCACCCCGGACTGCCCGGAAAAGCAGCAGGTTTCCCCCTGAAGCCGATGCCGAAGGGGATTGAGCCCCTCCGCGTCCAGGGCGCTGACGGTCAATAGCTCCGCCTCTGCTCCGCGGTAAGCTTCCCGGGCTTCGGCGAGGATATCCTCCGCCCCGGGCAGATCCAGCTTATTGAGGATCAGGAGGGGCCTCAGCTCCTGCTTCCGGGCGAAGATCAGCAGCTTATCCACCAGCAGCCAATCCGGCGCGGGGCTGGGGGAAATCACGATGCACAGCAGCGTCACGTTGGCTACGGGAGGGCGCAGGCATTGGCTGCGCCTGGGCAAGATCTCCTCCACCCAGCCGTCCTCGTCTTCTTTTTCTCCGGGGGTAAACAGGATGCGGTCCCCCACCAGGGGGCTCATGCCCAGGCGGCGGAATTTCTTCTTGGCCCGCAGCACAAATTCGTCTCCCCCGTCCTCCCGAACGGTGTAAAACCCGCCCCGGCCCCGCACGATGGTGCCTTCCCTCATGGGTTCGCGTCCTCCGTATGGGACAGGGCCTGCACCGTCTCCGCCGACGCATAGACCGCCAGATCTACCTTGGTCTGCCGCATGGCCTGATCGCCGGGGGAATACAGCTGCCCGTTCCCGTCGGAATACCGCTGGGCCGCCACCAGGTCATACAGCGCTTCATCGCTGACCTGGATCAGGGTAATGGGGGGCTGCAGGGTCAAATTCAATTGCTGGATCAGCAGCATGGCTTCCTCCTGAGGCCTGCCCACCAGATCGGGCAGCGTCACGCTGTCGCCGCTTAAAACCACCTGCACCACGCTGCCGCTGGGCATGGTTTCCCCCGCCTCCGGGATCTGGCGAAGCACCGTATCCCAGGGCTGAGAGGACAGCTTCCTGTCCGGCAGGGCCAGGAGGGTAAAGCCGCTGCGTTCCAGATCGCTCCTGGCCTCCTCCACCGATTTTCCAACCACGGAGGGGATTTCCTGCTCCTCCGGGCCGGTGGAAATCGTCAGGCACACCGTTTCATTTTTCCGCATGGCGGTGCCGTATTCCGGGGACTGCATGATGACCGTGCCCGCCGGCGCCGCCGGATCGGAAACCCGGATGATATCGGATACCAGCCCCGCCCGGGTGATGAGCTTCAAGGCGTCGGCCTCCGTTTCATCCAGGCAGTAGGGCGCTTCGGTAGCGTTCACCACCGTATCGTAAATGCGCAGCCCGCCGATCACCAGCGCCAGCAGCACCACCAGGATCAGCGCACCGGCCCCCAGCCACATTTTCCAATTGATTTTGGTATTTACCCTCGGCTGCCGCCCGGTGACGGCGGCGGAGCGCTGCTGGGCAAGGGAGGTAATGGGCTGCTCTGATTCCTTGCCGCCCATCCATTCCCCTTCCGGCTCCTGCAAAGCGCGCTGCAGATCCTGGGCCATTTCCATGGCGCTTTGATAGCGGGCCTCCGGCTTTTTCTCCATGGCCTTTTCCACCACCCGCACAATGGCGGGAGGTGTTTCCGGCTTGATATCGCCGATGGGTCTGGCCTTGCCGTTCAAATGCTGCATCGCCACCGCCACCGGGGTTTCCCCGTCGAAGGGCGGGATGCCCGTCAGCATTTCATACAGCACCACGCCCACGCTGTACAGGTCGCTGGCGTAGGTGACGTTTTTGCCGCTGGCCTGCTCCGGGGAGAAATAATAGACCGAGCCCATCACGCTGTCGTCGGTGGTGATGGTGTTGGCCCCCGCCACCCTGGCGATGCCGAAATCGGATACCTTCACGTGCCCTTCCGAATCCACCAGGATATTCTGGGGCTTGATATCCCGGTGAATGATGCCGTTTTTATGGGCGTGCTGCAGGGCCGAAAGGATGCGGATGGCGATTTGAGCCGAAAGCGCGGCGGGCAAAGCGCCCTTTTGCTGGATCACGTCCTTGAGCGTCCTGCCGCTGACGTACTCCATGATGAGGTAGCGCATGTCCCCTTCCTGGCCCACGTCCAGGAGGTTCACGATATTGTGGTGGCTCATTTTGCTGGCGGTCATGGCCTCCCGCTCAAAGCGGCTCAAAAATTCCGCGTCCTGATTGAATTCAGGCCGCAGGATCTTGACCGCCACGGAATGCCCCGTCCGCCGGTCGATGGCGCGATAGACCAGGGCCATGCCGCCCTTGCCCACGAATTCCACAAGCTCGTAGCGGTTGTCCAGCACTTTTCCGATCATGCGCCTACCTCCGCGATCACCAGGGAAATGTTATCGTGCCCGCCCCCCTCCAGGGCCATGGATAAAAGCTCGTCCGCCGCCTCGTTCATGGGCATGCGCAGCAGGATATCCAGCATTTCATTGTCCCGCACGTATTCGGACAGGCCGTCGGAGCAGAGAAGGAATTTATCCCCCTTCCGCTTGTTCAGCGTCAGGATATCCACATTCACCGTTTCATCAGCGCCCAAAGCCCGGGTGATGATGTTGCGGTAAGGATGCACCAGCGCTTCCTCCGGGGTGATGAGGCCGTCCCGCACCAGCTCCGCCACCATGGAATGATCCTGGCTCACCTGCTCGATTTTGCCATTTCGCACCCGGTAAGCCCGGCTGTCCCCCACGTGGCCCAGCAGCATGCGGCGCTTATCCTCCCAGATCACGGTGACGGTGGTGCCCATGCCGGTAAAATCCTCGCTGGTTTTCTGGGTTTCAAAGATGCTGCGGTTGGCCTCCTCGATGGCGGCGCGGAGCAGCTCTTCCGAGGGTTTTTGATCCCCCAGCATTTCTTTCAGCTTTTCCACCGCCATGCGGCTGGCTACGTCCCCGGCCTTATGGCCTCCCATGCCGTCCGCCACGCCGTAGAGGTCATAAGCCCCGGGCAGCAGGATCAGCGCGTCCTGGTTGGATTTTCTCACGTTGCCGATATGCGTTCTGGATACCGCTTTCATGCCCGATCCTCCTGCATCGCTTTTTTCCTTAGCTGTCCACAGGCGCCCTCGATATCGTCGCCCATTTCACGACGCCGGGTGGCGGAAATATGCCGCTTTTCCAGCGTCGATAAAAACTCCTTTACCTGGTTCTCCGTGACCCCGTTCAGCTTCCGTTCCTTGACCGTGTTCAGCGGGATCACATTGACGTGGCACTGCATGCCCCGCAAAAGGTCCGCCAGTTGATTGGCCTGGGCCATGCCCGCGTTCACCCCGTCGATCAGCGCGTATTCGATCACGATGCGCCGGCCCGTCTTTTTCAGATAATACTTGCAGGCATCCAGCGTTTCCTGGATGGAATAGCGATTGGCGATAGGCATGATGGTTTTTCGGATCTCGTCCGTAGGCGCATGGAGGGACAGGGACAGCGTGACAGGCAGGCCTTCTTCTGCAAACTGCCGAATTTTCGGCGCCAGGCCGCAGGTGCTTAAGGAAATGTGGCGAAGGCCGATGTTCAGCCCCTCTTCATGGGAAACCAGGCGTAAGAAGCGCACCACGTTTTCGTAGTTATCCAGCGGCTCTCCGCTGCCCATGAGCACGATGTTGTGCACCCGTTCATCCCCCAGCGCCCGGTTCGCGCACTGCACCTGCCCCAGCATTTCCCCGGCGGTCAGATTCCGAACGCACCCATCCAGCGTGCTTGCGCAGAAGCGGCACCCCATCCGGCAGCCCACCTGCGTGGATACGCACAGCGTGGCCCCGTAATGATACCGCATCAGCACCCCTTCCACGCAGTTGCCGTCCCGCAAAGAAAAGAGGAATTTCCGGGTGCCGTCGATTGTCGATATTCTTTCCTCCCGCACAGTCACGGGCCGGTCAATGCCCTCCGTCTTCAGCTTTTCCCGCAGATCCTTGGAAAGATTTGTCATTTCATCGAAGGACGCGCCCTTTTGCAGCCACTGAAACAATTGCCCCGCCCGAAAGGGCTTTTCGCCCAGCTGGGTCAGCGCCTGTTTCAGCTCCTCCGGGTACATGCCCATCCATTCCCGCATCTTTCGTTACTCCGCTTTGATCATTCGCGCAATAAAGAACCCTTCCACGTCGTCCCGATGGGGCAATAGCTGCAGCCCCGTTTCTGCCTGATACTGCCTGAATTTTTCGTCGATGTTCGGCGTATCCAGCCGGAATTCGGGGTGTCGGCTCAAAAACGCCCCGATCTGCTCCCCGTTTTCCTCCGGCAGGACGCTGCACGTGGAATAAACCAGTGCGCCGCCCCGCTTCACATACTGGCAGCAGGTATCCAGCAGCTTTCCCTGCAATATCGTTAGCTCGCTTACCGATTCCGGGGTGGCCCGGTACTTGATATCCGGCTTATTATCCATGACCCCCAAGCCGGAGCAGGGCGCGTCCAGCAGCACCGCGTCCATGGTGCCGATCAAATCTTCCTTTAAGACCGCGGCATCCCGCAGGATCGGCCGCACGTTTTCAAGCCGCAGCCGCTTTGCCATGGCCCTTATCAGCGTCACCCGATGCTCGTGCACGTCCCAGGCATACACCCGGCCCGTGCCGTTCATGCTTTCCGCTAAATAGGCCGTTTTTCCCCCAGGCGCGGCGCAGCAATCCAGCACCTGCATGCCCCGCTTCACGTTCACCGCCTGGGCTGCCAGCATGCTGCTTTCTCCCTGTATAGAGAAATGGCCTGCCAGATAATCGTGATCCCGGGCGATCTCGGCAGCCTGCCGCACCCGGAAAGCGTGGGGAACCGCCCCCTTCTCCACCTGCCATACCTTCTTTTGCAGCAGCGCTTCAAAGGCTTCGTCGGAATATTCCGCCAGGTTGGGGCGGATCACCGTGTAATGGTTTTCGTTCCGATAGGCGCAAATCTTTTCCGCTTCCTCCGGCCCATAGGCCTCCGTCAGCTTCTTCGCCAGCCATTCCGGCACGGAATACAGCACCGACAGGTATTTGACCCCCTGCTCCCTGCCGGGCCATTTTATTTCATCCTTCCCCCGCACCATGGATCGCAGCACCGCGTTGGTAAGGCCCGTTAAGCCCTCCAGGCCCATCTGACGGGTCAGCTTCACCGCCTCATCCACCACCGCGTTTGCCGGGATGCGTTCGTGGAATAAAAGCTGGCAGGCGCTTAAGCGCAGGATATCCCGCACCGTGGGCTCCAGCCCCTCCGCGTCCTTTAAGAAAAAGCTCAAGGCGTAATCAATGCGGATCAGGTTTTCAATGGTGCGATACACGATGCTGGCGCACAAGCGCTTGTCCAATTGGGAAAGATCGGCGTTCTTCATCCGTTCGTCCAGGGACAGGGCGGCGTAAGCGTCCTTGCGCACCACGTCCTGAAAGATTTCCAGGGCCACCTTCCGGCTCTGGGAGGCGGTCTCATTGCTCCGCTTTGGCGCAGGCTTTCCGCAGGGCTTGGCCCCGGTTCGGGAAAACGTCTTGGCGCCCTGCCTGCAGCCGCTGCCCCGGGGTTTGTTTTCACTCATGGGTCTGCTCCTTTGTCAGGCTGCAGCGGGTATAGGCGATGGGATGGCCCCGCAGGTAATCCGCCGCGTTCATGGCTTTGCCGCCGGGAGACTGCAAAACCGTCACCCGCACCGCGTCTTTTCCCGCCGCGATCACCAGGCCCGCTTTCCCGTCCGCTTTGAGGATCGTTCCCGCTTCTCCGCTGCCTTCGGCTTTTTCGGCCTTCAGCACCTTGATGATTTCATTTTCCCCCCAGGAGAGGGTAGTGCCGGGCCAGGGGGCCAGGCCCCGCACCCGGCAGAGGATCTGATCCGCCGGCATGCGCCAGTCGATCTCCGCCATTTCCTTTTTCAGCATGGGGAAATAGCTGGCTTCCGCTTCATTCTGTTTTCTGCGGGGGCAATCCCCCGCTTCCAAGCGGCGCAGGGTCTCGATAAGCAGCTCCGCCCCGGCTGGAGCCATCCGATTCGTTAATTCCTCCGCCGTTTCACCGGGCAGGATATCCATTTCCCTTTGCAGCAGGATATCCCCTGTATCCAAACCCCGATCCGTCATCATGGTGGTGACGCCGGTTCTTGTTTCCCCCTGGATGATAGCCCAGTTCACCGGCGCGGAGCCCCGGTATTTGGGAAGCAGCGAGGAATGCACGTTCACCGTGCCGATACGGGGAATATCCAGGATCTCCTGGGATAAAATCTGCCCGAAGGCCGCTGTGACGCACAGATCGGGTTCCAGGGCTTTCAGGGCCTCCACCCCGTCCAGCCGAATCTTCACCGGCTGAAACACGGGAATGCCCAGGGCTTCCGCGCATTCCTTCACCGGGCTTTTTACCGTTTTATTGCCCCGGCCCTTGGGCCTGTCCGGCTGGGTGAATACCCCCGCCACCTGATGCCCTTCACGCACCAGCGCCTGAAGGGAAGGCACCCCGAAGGCCGGCGTACCCAAAAAGACGACCCGCATCAGTTCTCCTCCCCGTCGTCAAAGATTTCGTGATCCATCTTATCTACATACATGATGCCGTCCAGATGGTCGATCTCGTGGCACAGGGCCCGGGCCAGCAGCCCCTCGCCGGTGAGTTCAAAACGCTTGCCCTTGCGGTCCTGGGCCCGGACGGTGACCTTGTTGGGCCGCACCACGTAGCCCCGCCGTCCCGGCACGCTGAGGCACCCTTCGGACCCGGCCTGTTCCCCTTCGGCGGAAATGATCTCCGGGTTGACGAGCTCGATGAGGCCGTGCTCGTCCTGCACGTCGATCACCACCACCCGGCGCAGAATGCCCACCTGTGGGGCCGCCAGGCCTACGCCCTCGGCGTTATACATGGTATCCGCCATATCCCGAAGCAAAAGCCACAGCCGAAGATCGAATTTCTGCATGGGCTTGCTGGTTTTCCGCAGGGTCTCGTCCCCCAGCTCCAATATTTTCCTAACCATTTGCTCCTCCTATGCCAGCGACGCCGGATTGATTTCCAATAAAACCTTCGCAGGGTAGCTTTCCCCCGCCATCTCCTGAAACCTTTGCAGCAGCTTTTCCGTATCCGGGTGATTCAGAAGCTTCATCAGCACGTGGGCCCGGGCCCTGTCCTGGATGCGGCTGATGGGCGCCTCGTCCGAACGGATGAACAGGATGCGCTTTCCCAGGGTGGATGAGCCAAATTCACCGAGCACTTTTTTTTTGATTTCCTCGGCAGTCTGCATGGCGTTTTCCATCTCCCTGGCTTCGCACAGGAACCGGGCCATCAGGGTGAAGGGCGGGTAAAGATCCCGCTTCCGCCGCCCGAATTCCTGATTGAAAAACGCCCGGTAATCCTGCTGGGCGGCCCCTAAAACGGCGTAGTGATCCGGCTGATAGGTCTGGATCACCACTTCCCCGGGGCTGTTCCCCCGGCCCGCCCGGCCCGCCACCTGCACAAGCAATTGGAAGGTGCGCTCCGGCGCCCGGTAATCGGGGAAATTCAGCGTCAGGTCCGCCATCACCGCCCCCACCAGCGTCACCTGGGGAAAATCCAGCCCCTTGGCGATCATCTGGGTGCCCAGCAGGATCTGCGCCTGACCCGCCCGGAAGCGGTTCACCAGATCAAAATGCGCGTTCTTTCCGCTGGTGGTATCCATATCCATGCGGATCACCCCCGCCCCGGGAAAGCGCTTGTTCAGCTCCTCCTCCACCTTCTGGGTGCCGGTGCCCATGGGCCGGATATAGGGGCTCCGGCAGGAGGGGCAGGCTTTGGGCATGGGCCTGATCTCCCCACAGTAATGGCAGCGCAGCGTGCGGTCCACGCTGTGATAGGTCATGGATACGTCGCAGCGGGAGCATTTGATGGTCTCTCCGCATTTTCGGCAGTTCACCGAGCTGGCGTAGCCCCGCCGGTTAATGAACAGCATGGCCTGCTGCCCTTTTTGGATGCAGTCATCAAGCTTATTCTGGAGCAGGGCGGAAAACATGCTGTGGTTCCCTAAGCGCAGCTCCTCCCGCATATCCACCAAATGCACCTTGGGCATAGGCCTGTCCAGCACCCGGCGGGGCATTTCGATGAGGGTATAATCCCCCCGGCGGCTCATGGCGTAGGAATAGATGCTGGGGGTGGCGCTGGCGAGCACCGCCACGGCCCCCTCCCGTTTTCCCCGGGATATGGCGATTTCCCGGGCGTCGTAGCGCGGAAAACGATCGGACAGGTAGGTCTGCTCGTGCTCTTCATCCACGATCACGACCCCCAGGTTTTCCACCGGCGCGAACACCGCGGACCGGGCGCCTATCACGATCCGGGCGTGGCCCAATCGGATGCGCCGCCACTCATCGAACCTTTCTCCCGGGGACAGCCTGGAATGCATCACCGCCATGGTATCCCCGAAGCGGGAGCGAAACCATTGGATCATCTGCGGGGTCAAAACGATTTCCGGCACCAGGATGATGGCCCCTTTTCCCATTTCCAGGGCTTTTCGCACTAAACGGATATAGACCTCCGTCTTGCCGGAGCCTGTAACGCCATGCAGCAGGAAGGGCCTTTCGGGCTTCCTCAGCGCCGGGATCAGCTCCTCCAGCGCCTCCGTCTGTTCGTTCGTCAGTTCCGGGTCCGGCAGCGTTTCCGCTTCTCCATAGTAGGGAGAGCGCAGGGCTTCCCTTTCCGTGATCTCCGCCATTTCCCGATCCACCAGATAACGGAGCGGCTCCCGCACGTCCCGGATCATGCCCCGCAATTCCTCCACGGGATGCCATTCCCCGTCGGACAAAAGCGTCAGGAGCAGCCGCCGTTTAGGGGCTCGGTTCTGGGCCGCGACGGCCTCGTCGATCCGATCCCCGGGGATCAGCAATCGGGCGCATGCCTCGGTCTTTACCTTGATTCTGCCGCCCCGCATTTCGGCGGGCAGCATCAGCCGCAGGGCCTCGGACAGGGGGCAATGGGATCTTTCCCTGATCTCAAAAGCCAAATCCATAAGCTTCGGCAGCACGGCGGGATAAGGCTCCAATACCGAAAGGATGGTTTTGATCCTGCTTTCCTCATAATCCGGCGTTTCCTTCAGGCGGATCACGAAGCCCTCTTTCTCCATCCGCCCAAAAGGCACGGAAACCCGGGTGCCCGGCAGGATGGTTTCCCCCTCCGGCACCCGGTAGGTAAATACGCGGTCCACTTGCTCTGCGGCGATATCCACAATGACTTCCGCGTACACCTGATTTCCTCCTTACCGGGAAAGGAGCCGCGCCGCCCGGTCCAGCAATTCATCCGCCACCTGCCGCTTAGGCATGCAGGGCAGCGTTTCCGTTTTTTCCTTGGTGATGAAGGTGACTACGTTGGTATCCACGTCAAAGCCGGCGCCTGCCGCCGTCACATCGTTGGCGGCGATCATATCCAGGTTCTTATTTGCAAGCTTGCTTTCGGCGTTCTCCGTCACGTTTTCCGTTTCCGCCGCAAAGCCCACCAGCACCTGCCCGGGCCGCTTCTTTTTCCCGACGGCTTTCGCAATATCCGGGGTCTGGGTCAGGATCAGCGTCAGCTTTCCATCCCCCTGCTTTTTGATCTTTTGCTCCGAAACCTTTTCCGGGGTAAAATCCGCCGGGGCCGCAGCCTGGATCACCAGGTCGTGCTCCTGGCACCGGGCCATCATTTCATTGTACAGGTCCTGGGTAGAATTGACTTTGACGCAATCAATGCCCTGGGGCTTTGGCAAGTTCACAGGGCCCGAAATCAGCGTCACACGGGCCCCCCGATCCCGGGCGGCCTCGGCGATGGCGTAGCCCATCTTGCCGCTGGAACGGTTGGTGATGTAGCGCACGGGGTCCAGCTTTTCCCGGGTGGGCCCGGCAGTCACCAGCACCCGCACATGCTCAAGATCCCGCCGGGGGCACAGGATCTTTTCGATGGCGGCAAAGATATCCCCGGGCTCGCTCATCCGCCCGGCCCCGGTATCTCCGCAGGCCAGAAAGCCCCCCTCGGGCCCCACAAAATGAACGCCCCGGGCTTTCAGCGTTTCCGCGTTCTGCCGTGTAGCCACGTTTTCCCACATGCCCGTGTTCATGGCGGGAGCCGCCAGGATGGGCGCTTTCGTGGCCAGGACGGTGGTGGAAAGCATATCGTCCGCGATGCCGCAGGCCATCTTCGCCAGAATATTGGCGGTGGCGGGAGCAATGACGAATACATCCGCCCGCTTCGCCAGGGCGATATGCTCCACCTCCCAGGTCTCCGGGCGGGCGAAGGTATCCGTCGTCACGGGATGATTGGAGAGGGTCTCAAAGGTCAGGGGCGCCACAAACTGACAGGCGTTTTTCGTCATAATGACGAAAACCTCCGCCCCCGCCTTGCGAAGCCGGGAGGTCAATTCGCACGCCTTATAGGCGGCGATGCCCCCGGTGACGCCCAGCACCACGCATTTTCCTTCCAGCGGCATGATCCCTTATACCTCTTCGTCTTCCAGGTTTCTGTGATAGGTGAGCAAACCGCGGTTGATCTCATCCACCGCAACGGATACGGGCTTCATATCCTTGGCGTCGATCATAGGGGGCGCGCCGGCTATGATCTCCCGGGCGCGCTTGGCGCTTTCCACCACCAGGGTATAGCGGCAGTCCACTTTTTTGCACAGTTCATCGATGGCAGGCTTGTTGACAGGCATTTTTCTTTTCCTCCTCTATCATTCAACCACGGGGAAATACCGGGTTGTACGCTGTTTTTCCGCCCGGATGATGGCGCGCACCTGGGCGCACGCGGTCTCCAGATCGTCGTTCACCACGGCGTATTGGTACAGATGCATTTGGTCGATTTCACCCTTGGCGTTGCCCAGGCGGCGGTTGATCTCCTTGGAGTCGTCGGTGTTGCGGGTATGCAGCCGCTTTTCCAATTCCGCATAGGATGGGGGCAGGATGAAAACAGATACGCACCCAGGCATCTGGGCCATCACCTGTCTGGCCCCCTGAGGGTCGATATCCAGCACCACATTGAGGCCCCCGTCCATCTGCTTTTGCACCTGGGATTTCAGCGTGCCGTAGCGGTGCCCGTGGACGGTGGCATGCTCCAGGAAGGCGTCGGCGGACAGCAATTCGTCATACTGTTCCTCTGCCATAAAGAAGTAATGCACCCCGTCCTTTTCCCCTTCCCGGGGGGCCCGGGTGGTGGCGCTGACGGAAAAAACCAAAGTCGGGTCTTCCCGCAGCATTCTTTCGCAAATGGTGCCCTTCCCGGTGCCGGATGGCCCGGAGATCACGATCAGCATGCCCTTTCTTTCTTCCTTCACCTGGGACGCCTCCCCTCGTTTCTTACGTATCGCTCTGCAGCCGCCCGGCGATGGTTTCCGGCTGGATGGCGGACAGCACCACGTGGCCCGTATCCATCATGAGCACGGCCCGGGTGCGCCGCCCCGCGGTGGCATCCACCAGATGCCCTTCATCCCGGGCCTCCTGCACCAGGCGCTTCACCGGCGCGCTGTCCGGCGCGATCACCGCCACGATCCGGGCGGCGGATACCATGTTGCCAAATCCTACGTTCAATAGCTTCATCTGCGTTTTACTCCACGTTCTGTACCTGCTCCCGCAGCTTTTCGATTTCGCTCTTGGCGGTCACCACCAGCTTTGTGATCCGGGCGTCGGAAGCCTTGGAGCCGATGGTGTTCACTTCCCGGTTCAATTCCTGGGTCAGGAAATCCAGCCTGCGGCCTGTTTCCCCGTTCCCTTCCAGCGCTTCCCGCATTTGCTTGATATGGGATTCCAGACGGGACAGCTCCTCGTCCACGGCGCATTTATCCGCCATCAGGGCCACTTCCTGGGCCAGGCGCTGCTCATCCAGGGCGCTGACCCCCAGCTCCTGGATACGGCTTTGCAGCTTATCCCGATACAGCAGGGGCACTTCCGGCGCTAATGCAGCGATTTCACTCCGAAGGCGGGCCACTTCATCCAGATGAAAGGTCAGGTCGTTTTTCAGGGCCGCCCCTTCCCTGTCCCGCATGGCGATCACGTCCCGGAGCGCTTCCTCCAGGGTTTGGGACAAAAGAGCGAGCACCGCTTCCTGGTCTTCCTCTTTTACCGTCACCGTCAGCACGTCCGGCTGGGCGACGATCCAATCTACGTTTTCATCCCGAATAGAGGATTTTTCTTTCCGCAGGAGCTGCCGGGCGTTCAGCAGCGCTTCCTTGTATTGCAGCGCCAGCCCTTCGTCCAGCCGTACTTCCCGGGCATCCTGGCGCAGATTCTGGTACGTCACGTTCACGTCCGCGTGGCCCCGGCAAAGAGACGAAGAAATCTGTTTGCGCAGCGCGTCCTCGGCGAAGGATAAGGCCCTGGGCAGGCGACAGGATATATCCAAAAAGCGATGGTTCACGGTCTTGATCTCCACCGTCATCTCCCGCCCGTCCAGGCTTATCTGCCGCCTTCCGTAGCCCGTCATGCTGCGCATAGGCCCATTCCCCCCTTCCTAATCAAGGTATTATATCACATTTTCCCCGATCCCGAAAGCCCATTTTTCCGTTTCTCACGCTTTTTCAGCGGAATTTAACGATTTTCAGCCAAAAAGAATCGCCGGAGGGCGTATTCCGGCGATCATCTATGGAAAATCGATTCCCAGAGCGTATTCTTTTTCATCCATCGGCATTGCCAGCCGTTCCGGGCGTATTCCCGAAAGGCGGCCCTGGCTTTTCGCCGCTGGATCAGGGCCTCCATGATATCCTCAGGCTTTCGCATCCCATCCCCTCCTTTGGGTTCAGGATGCCCAAGGAAAGAAAGAATATGCGCGCTTATACCTTCTTATCCTTCCATTTGCCGGAGGCGAAACGGGGATAGAAAAAGGCGAACCGCAGCACGATCTCCGAAAGCCCGAAGATCCAGGTGCCCATCAGCTCCAGATGCAGCACGCGAACGGCGATCACCGCCATGAGGGGCCGAACGACGCTGACGCAGACGGTGGCGACCAGAGCCACGTACAGGTTATCTCCCGCTCCCCGAAGAGACCCGGACAGCACCACGGAGCTGATCTGGAAGGGCTGGATGGCTGCCAGGACCAGCATGGTGCGGGCCGCGTGCCAAATCACCTGATCGGCGGCGGCGGTCTCCGCGCCGATGAAAAAATCCGCAATCGGATAGCGAAGCGTCACGATCAAAACCCCCAGGATCAGGGAGATCATCACCCCGTACCGCTGGCAGATTTTGCCGTAGAGCATGCTCAGGTCCGCCCGTTTCCGGCCCAGGTTCTGCCCCACCAGCGCCGTGCCCGCCACCCCCAGGCCATCCCCGAAGGTGAAGGTCAGATTCAGCAGCTGCATGCAGATTTGGTTGGCGGCGTACATGGTGGTGCCCAGAGAAAAGAGGATGCGGGCATACACAAAGAAGCCGAAGCGCACCCCCAATTGCTCCACGGCGGCGTTGCCCCCCACCCGGAGGATGGAGCCCATGCTTTCACGGTCAAACCGCCAGGGATCGTGAACCGATAAATGCAGATAACCCTTGTATTTTCCTCCCGCCGTTACGGTGAAAAGGGCCATCAGAAGCCCCGCCCCCATGCCGATTACCGAGGCGATGGCGGCCCCCCGCACCTCCAGCCGGGGAAAGCCCAGGTTGCCGCCGATCAGGCAGTAGTTGAAAAACACGTTCACCAGGTTGCTGCCGATATTGACCCACATGGTGATCTTCGTGCGCCCGATGCCCCGCTGGGCGGCGCAGATGCACATGGAAAGCGCGTTGATGGGCAGGGAATAGGCCATGATGCGGAAGTAATCCACCGCGTCCAGGAATACCTTCTCCGTTTCCGCCTGATCGCCGCCAGCCAAGCGCATGAGGGGCTCCGCGAAGAAAAGCGCCAGCCCCATCAGGGTCAGCGACAGGCCCAGGGCCAGCATCAGGGCGTTTCGCAAGGTGGCGTTGGCGTCCTGTTGCCTTTCCTCTCCCTTTCGCCTTGCCACGATGGCGGTGACGCCCACGTTCAGCGCGAAGAACAGGCACAAAAGCAGCATCCTGGGCTGGGTGGGCAGCCCCACGGAGGATAAGGCCTCCGCCCCCAGCTCGTTCCCCACCATCATGGTATCCACAGAGCCGATGAGGCTCACCAGCACCATTTCGATGATGGAGGGCAGGGCAATGCGCATCACGTCCCGATAAGCCGTTTTCGTATCAGGCAGCGGGCCCAGCCGATGCTCTTTCTTTACCAGGTATTCCGAGGCCAACAGCCGCTTGATCAGCTCCGCCTGCATGCCTGCGCCCGCCTCCTTTCCATGGATATACCTTATCATAATACCCGGCAATTGTAAATTCTATCTGCCGTCCCATGCCAAAATACTTGGTTTTTTCTTGTTTTTTCTGTATAATGTGATCGTATAAGCGGTTATTTTGCGCGTATCAATCGGCCCCGTGCCGGGCACGATAGCATCAGCGATCATTTTTTCGGTGAAGAATTGCGCCCGTCAGATCGTTGTATGGAAAAGCCGAAAGGAGGAAATGCCTTGCTTAACAAGCGTTCGCGGCACGTCCGCTTTCTCTGTCTCATCCTATTATTGGGCCTGCTTTCCATTCCCGCCGCCCAGGCGGAAAAGCACAGCGGCACGGTGCGGGTGCTTTTGACCCGCCTGAACCTGACCGACCGTATGGTAATCTCCCTGGACGGAAGCTACACCCTGAACGATCTTGCCTTTCAGCGGGGCAGCCGCCTGACGGTGAGCAGTCAGGACGGCAGCTTATGGGTCTATTACGAGGGCATGGCGCTGAACGCGGGCAAGGCCGCCCTGTTCCTCCGCCACGATACGGGGGACGAAAAGGAAAACGGCATCCGCATCAACGGAAATTATGAGCTGCACCCGGGGGACCTGCGCGTTACCCTACAAAACGGCGCGCTGCAGGCCGTGCTGATCGCCCCGGTGGAGGAATACCTGCTGGGCGTCGTTCCCTATGAAATGAGCGATTCCTACCCCCTGGAGGCGCTGAAAGCCCAGGCCGTGGCGGCCCGCACCTATGCCCTTCGCAAGGCCGGCTCCTCCGGGGAATATGATCTGGTGGACAACACCAACGACCAGGCTTATTACGGCGTGAAAAAGGAGCATGTCAACGCCGCCCGGGCCGTGCGGGAGACGGCGGGGGTATGCGGCGCCTGGAAGGGGCAGCTGGCGGAATGCTATTACTCCGCCAGCAACGGCGGGCAGACCGAGCTGCCCCAGCACGTATGGGGCAATGGAAACTACGGCTACTTTTCCCTAACCGACGATCCCTACGACCTGGAAAACCCGGAAAGCGTGGTGAAGAAGGCTTCTCTTCCCAAAACCCTTTCCTCCAACGACGATCTGAAGGGGCTGAAAGGCCCGGTTTTGGGCGCGCTTTCCGAAATGCTGGAAAGCCGGGGGTACGACGGCGATATGGACCATATCCGTGTGACAGCCATCCAGGCCGCCGAAACGGCCCTGCCCCTGTACCGGGATACCCCCACCGCCGTGATGACCGTCCTGCGGCTCTCCCTCACCGTGCAGGGCCGAAGGATGCTGCTGGATGACGGGGAGGAGGAAATCTCCATCTTCACATCCCCTGCCAGTCCCGTTTCTTCCCCCGTCCCCGGGGAGCAGTGGGGGCCCATGGAAGCCTTGCCCCAGCCCCTCACCGTGGCCCTGGATATCTTCCCCACCGTGGAAAGCGCCCTGGGCCTTTCCATCAACGCCGTGCGAAACGAGGTCATCACCCTCCGGGAAACGGATACCGCCTTTGAAGTGGAATCCCGCCGCTACGGGCACGGCGTGGGCATGAGCCAGCGGGGGGCCCAATGGATGGCGGGGAAATACGGCTTTACCTACGAACAGATCCTGCGCTTCTATTACCCCGGCATGGAGCTTGCTTCTCTTTCCTATACCTTCTCTCTGCCCACCCAGGTATCCCGGCAGTTCCTTTCCACCCCCGGCCCTGCCGCCACCCCCACGCCCCGGCCCACCCTGATGCCCTTAAGCTCCACCCCGGGTCCCAACCAGTACGTGGTAAAGGTGGGCAATATCGGCGTCAATTCTTACCTGAACCTGCGGGATGCCCCCAATACCTCCGCCGCGGTGCTGCGGCAATTGTACTATAACCAGCCCCTGCTGGTGATCGAGGATCAGGGGGATTGGCTCCTCGTTAAAACCGACGACGCGCAGGGATACGTTATGAGTCAATTCACCGTCAGATGATCCGTTCCCGGGAAAAACGGCGCAGCGCTTCCCTGCCATACAGGGCCGCTGCGCCCTTGTTTTCTTCCCGTTTCATGGGAGAATGATGATCATCAAAGAGCATCTTACCGCTATATTGGAAAAATTCACCCCGTCCCGGCATTGACAGCCGGAAAAAGGGGCATTATCATGGAAAAGGATAAGGAGGGCTGACTGCATTATGTATGAAGGAAAGCTGGTGCGCCTGCGGGCTTTTGATAACGCGGATCTTATGAAATGCCTGTCTTACAGCAACGATTACGAAGTGATGCGCACCGCCTCCGGAGCGGTGCTCTACCCCTCCACGGTGGATGACGAAGCCCGGGAAATGGGCAAAAGCACCAGCTACACCTCCGGCGAATACCAGTTCGCCATCGAAACCCTCCAGGAAAACCGCTTCATCGGCAAGTGCGGCTTCACCCGGGTCAATTGGAAAAACCGGCTGGCGGAGCTGGCGATCCTGATTGGGGAAAAGGGTTTTCGGGGCCGGGGCTATGGCGAGGACGCCGTGAGGCTGCTCATCCGCTTTGCCTTTGAGGAAATGAACCTAAGGAAGCTTAAAGCCCTGGTGTTTGATTTTAACGCACCCGCCCTGCGCTGCTACGAAAAATGCGGCTTCCAAAGGGAAGCGGTGCTGCAAAAGGAAATGTACCGGGAGGGAAGGTATCACGACGTGATCGTCCTTTCCCTGTTCCGGGATACGGAGGATTGAGCATGGATTATACCGAAGTCACCGTCTCCACTACCACCCTGGGATCGGAGATCGTATCGGACCTGATGATGCGCCTTGGGGCCACCGGCACCCAGATCCTGGACCGCAGCGATCTTCCCGACCCTTCCAGGCCCACCGCCAGCTGGGAGCTGATGGATCAGTCCGTCATCGACGCCATGCCGGAGGACGTGCAGGTCAAGGCCTGGTTCGCCCCGGAGGAATTGCCCAAAGTGCTCTCCTCCCTGCGGGAGCAATTGGCCCTCCTTTCCCGGGAGGGCTTCGGCGCCCTGTCCGTTTCCACCCAGGGGGTCAAGGAGGAGGATTGGGCCGAAAACTGGAAGCAGTATTACAAGCCCTTCCGTTTGGGCGAGCATATGGTGGTAAAGCCCACCTGGGAGCATTGGGACGCATCCCCTTCCGACCTGATCATCGAGATCGACCCGGGCATGGCCTTTGGCACCGGCACCCATGAAACCACCGCCATGTGCGTGCAGCTGATCGAAAAATACTATCGGGGCGGCAGCCTTCTGGACGTAGGCACCGGCAGCGGCATTTTAGCCATTGCCGCCGCAAGGCTGGGGGCCCGGGGCATCGTCGCCGTGGATATCGACCCGGACGCCGTGCGGGTGGCGAAGGAAAACGTGGCCCACAACGGCCTGGAGAACGCCATCGAGGTGCGGCAGGGGGATTTGCTCCAGGGCCTGTCCCAGCGGTTCGATTTTGCCGTCGCCAACATCCTGGCCCCGGTGATCTGCATGCTGGCGGCTCCCCTGAAAAAGCACCTGACCCCCGGCGGGCGGTTCGTCTGCTCCGGCATCATTGCGGAGGCGGAGGGGGATGTGAACGCCGCATTGCTGGCCGCCGGTTATACCATCGACGAAATCACGCGGAAGGGTGATTGGGTGGCCTTCGCCTGCCGCGCATAAAAAGGAGCAAGCCCATGCTGTCCTCAGTTACCGCCATCGCCCGGGAAGCGGGCAAGATCATCCTCTCTCATCAAAACGCTGCCGTTCATCAGAAGGAAGGCCACTTCAATTTTGTCACCGACGCGGACGTAGCGGTGCAGTCCTTTTTGAAGGAAAGCCTGCTGGCCCTTTTGTCAGAGGCCCGTTTTTTTGCCGAGGAACAGGAAAATTCTCCGCTGACCGACGCGCCCACCTTTGTGGTGGACCCCATCGACGGCACGCTGAATTTCATGCGGCGGCGCAATTGCTCCGCCATTTCCATCGCCCTTTTGAAGGATAAAATCCCCATTCTGGGGGTCGTGTATAACCCCTTCACGGAGGAAATGTTCACCGCCGAAAAAGAGAAGGGCGCATGCCTGAACGGAAAGAAAATCGTTGTTTCCGCTTATCCCTTTGAAAACGCCATGGTGGCCTTCGGCACCTCGCCCTACGACGCCGAGCTGTCCCGGCGCACCATGAGCATCGCCGCCCGCTTCCTCCGCGACGCCGGAGACCTGCGGCGTTCCGGCTCCGCTGCCCTGGACCTGTGCGACGTGGCCTGCGGACGGGCGGATATCTTTTTTGAAATGCGCCTTCGGCCCTGGGATGTGGCGGCGGGGGCGCTGATCGTTCAGGAAGCGGGGGGCGTGTTCCGTTCCCTGGGCCATGACAAGCCGTTTTTTGAAGATGCCTGCGGCGTGCTGGCCTGCAATCAGGCCTGCGCCGGGAAAGCCCTTTCCACCCTGCGGGAGGCGACGCCATGAGCATCCTTTCCTGCGCTCACACCCACACCACCTACTGCGACGGCAAAAGCCCTGCCGCTGATATGGCCCGCCGCGCATGGGAGCTGGGCTTTCTTTCCCTGGGCTTTTCCTCCCACGCCCCTCAGACCTTCGACCCCGGCTATTGCATCCCCCCGGAACAGGAAGATGCGTACAGGCAAGAAATCCTTTCCCTCAAAGCTGCATACGCGGATCGCATGACCGTGTATCTTGGAATCGAAAGGGATCTTTTTTCCTGCGCCGACACCGCCCCTTACGATTATTTCATCGCCTCCGTGCATTACTTCCTCCTGCCGGACGGGCACCACAAGGCCATCGACGGGAACCCGGAGGATCTGCTGTTTTATGTGAAGCATTTCTGCGGCGGCGACGGGCTGAAAATGGCTGCCCGGTACTTTGCCGCGGTGCGGGATTACGCGCTGGAAAGCAGGGCCCCCATCATCGGGCATTATGACCTTCCGCGGAAAAACAACGCCGTTTTGCGCCTGTACGACGAGGAAAGCCCCGCCTACCGGCGCTTGGCCCTGGACGCCCTGCGGCCCCTGGCGGATACGGGGACGCTGCTGGAAGTGAACACCGGGGCCATGGCGAAAAGGTATCTTGCCGCTCCCTACCCCGCCGCCTTTTTGCTCAAAGAATGGCTGGAATGGGGTGGCGAGGTGATCGTCAATTCGGACTGCCACGATATGCGGTATCTGGATCACGGCTATAAGGAAGCGGAGGCGCTGCTTACCTCTCTGGGCTATCGCCATGCCGTGCGGCTGGGCCGAAGGGAGCAATGGGAGCGATTCTCCTTAACTTGACTTTTTCTGCCGTTTGGCGGATAATAAATCGGTCATTCAAAAGAAGGGAGGCCCCCCGATGCCGCATCAGATCATCTCCGTGGAAACCCATGGCGTGGCGTATCGCCGGGGCATCCGGGCAGGCGACAGCCTGGTCGCCATCAATGGCGAGCCTATTATGGATGAGATCGATTATCAGGCCCTGACGAACCGCACCCGATTGGACCTGGATATCGTACACCCGGACGGGCATACCGCCGTCGTCCGCATCATCAAGGCCAAGGACGCGCCCCTGGGGCTGCGCTTGGCGGACACCCTGGCCTGCACGCCCCGGCAATGCAAAAACAAGTGCGTTTTCTGCTTCATCGATCAGATGCCTCCCGGCATGCGGGATTCGCTTTACGTGAAGGACGACGATTGGCGGCTTTCCCTGATGATGGGCAATTTCATCACCCTCACCAACGTGGACGACGCGGAATTTGACCGTATCCTGCGCAGGAGGGCAAGTCCCCTGTATATCTCCGTTCACGCCACCGACCCGGACGTGCGGGTGCGCATGATGAAAAACCCCAACGCCCGCTTTATCCTGGATCGGCTGAACGCCCTTCGTGCCCATGGCATCAAGTTTCATTGCCAGATCGTACTGTGCCCCGGCTGGAACGACGGCGCGGTGCTGGATAACACCCTGCGCACCCTTGCCAATCTGTGGCCTGCCGCCCAAAGCGCCGCCCTGGTGCCCGTGGGGCTGACGAAATTCCGAGAGGGGCTGGAGCCCCTTCACCCCTACTCCCGGGAGGAAGCGCGGGAAGTGCTGAAAATCTGCCTGAAATGGCAGCAGATTTGCCTGAATCATCTGAATACCCGCTTCGTCTTCCCTTCCGACGAGCTGCTCTGTATTGCTGGAAAGGATCTGCCGGACGAGGCGTTTTACGAAAACTATCCCCAGATCGAAAACGGCGTGGGCCTGATGCGGAAATTCCTGAACGGCTTTATCGAGGCCAGCCAAGGAAATACCCTGCCCGCCCGGCCCCGGCGGGTGGTGATCCCCTGCGGGGTCAGCATCGCCCCTTACATGCGCAATTGGATCAGGCAATACGGCCCTGCCGGGGTCACGGTGCGGGTGCAGCCCATCGTCAATCGCTTTTTCGGCAATACCGTCACCGTCACCGGCCTGCTCACCGGGCAGGATATCCTGGATCAGCTGGATGTATCCCAGGCGGACGAGGTGATCCTATGCAGCGTCACCCTCCGAGAGGCGGGGGACCTGTTCCTGGATGATATGCCCCTGTCCCGGTTCCGATCCTCCCTCCCCGTTCCCCTCACCCTCTGCGCCAACCGGGGCGACGCCCTGTTTGCCGCCTTGGCAGGAGAAACCGAGAAACCGGGTGGAGAATGATGGCTTATATGCCGCTTCGCTTTTCACCTCCTCCCTCATTCTTTTCTCTATGAAAGGAGCTTTCCATGTCCTCCAAGCCTCTTGTCGCCATCGTGGGGCGGCCCAACGTGGGCAAATCCACGTTCTTCAATAAAATATCGGGCCGCCGCATCGCCATCGTGGAGGATATCCCCGGCGTCACAAGGGATCGGATCTATGCCGACGTGGAATGGACCAATCGCAAATTCACCCTCATCGACACCGGCGGCATCGATCCGCGCAGCGACGACGTGCTTCTTTCCCAGATGCGCCGCCAGGCAGAGATCGCCATGGAGATGGCGGATGTGATCTGCTTTTTCGCCGACGCCCGGGCGGGCCTGACCCCGGACGACGAGGAGGTGGCTTCCCTCCTCCGCCGCACGCGGAAGCCCGTGATCCTGGCGGTCAATAAGCTGGATCACGCGGGCCTGAACGATTCCCTTTATGAGTTTTACGCCCTGGGCCTGGGTGATCCCGTGGGCATCTCCTCCACCAACATGCTGGGGCTGGGCGACCTGCTGGACGAGATCGTGAAAAAGCTGCCTCCCCGGGAGGAAGACGAGGAGGAAGCGGAGGATCACGTGATCCAGCTGGCCCTGGTGGGCAGGCCCAACGTGGGCAAATCCTCCCTCACCAACAGGCTTTTGGGGGAGGAGCGGGCCATGGTCTCCGATATCCCCGGCACCACCCGGGACGCCATCGACACGGCGTTTACCGGCCCGGACGGCACCCGCTACAACATCATCGATACCGCCGGCATCCGCCGCAAGCGGGCCATCGAGGATGAATCCCTGGAGCGTTACAGCGTGCTGCGCTCCATCGCCGCCATCCGCCGGTGCGACGTGGCGCTGCTCATCATCGATGCCAATGACGGCGTTACCGAGCAGGATGCCCGCATCGCCGGCATGATCCACGAGGAAGGCAAGGCCGCCGTGGTAGTGGTGAATAAGTGGGATGCGCTGAACAAAGAGACGGGCACCTTGGAAAAATACAAAAAACAGGTCATTGAAGATTTGAAATTCATGGATTACGCACCCGTGCTCTTTATTTCCGCCCTGACCGGCCAGCGGGCGCAGAACGTACTGCCCCAGGTCAATCAGGTGTTCGCCCAGGCCAGCCGGAGGGTAAGCACCGGGGCGCTGAACGACGTGCTGGGAGACGCCCAAATGTCCCTGCAGCCCCCCACCATCGCGGGAAGGAAGCTGAAAATTTATTACGGCACCCAGACCGGCGTATGCCCGCCCACCTTCTCCCTGTTCATCAACGCGGAGGAGCTGATGCATTTTTCTTATCAGCGATATCTGGAAAACTGCTTGAGGAAGGCCTTCGGCTTTGAGGGCACGCCCATCCGCTTTACCCTGCGGGAGAAAAAGAAGGAGGATATTCACCCATGATCATCCGTTATCTGCTCTGCGCGCTGATCGGCTATCTGCTGGGCAGCATTTCCACCGGCATCCTGATCTCCCAAAAGGCGGGGCATAACCTGCGTCAGGAGGGCAGCCACAACACCGGGGCCAGCAACGCCCTGCGGGTGCTTGGCATCAAGGGCGGGGCCGCCACCTTCCTGGGGGATTTCCTGAAGGCCGCAGTTTCCGTGGTGGCGGGGCTGCTCATCGCCGGTCAGTACGGCGGCATGATCGCCGGGCTGTTCGTGATCCTGGGGCACAACTGGCCCGTGTTCTTCGATTTCCAGGGCGGCAAAGGCATTGCCTGCTCCACCGCTGTGCTGCTGATCCTCTTCCCCTGGCAGGGGGCCGTGGCGGCGCTGCTGTGCCTGTTGGTGATCTATCTGTGGCGTTACATTTCCGTGGGCAGCCTGACGATGCTGACAGTGTTTTTCCTCCTGATCCTCTTCACCCAGCCCTTCTGGCCTTATGCCGTTTGGGCGTTGATCCTGATGGCCCTTGGCTTTTACCGCCATCGCAGCAACCTGGAACGCCTCAAAAACGGCACGGAAAACAAAATCGGTCAAAAAGCAAAGTAATCCAAATAATACGAACGCACGGGATTGCTTCCGTGCGTTCTTCGAGCATCCATAAACCCCGGGATAGCTCGAAAGAGCCCTTTCGACTCTCATCCGCAGGACCGGGTCTCCCGGTCCGAGGAGCAGTCAGTATGACTGCTTCCGATATCAATTTGCGACCGTAAAATGAGCGTTTC
>CAJOPV010000006.1 GCA_905236495.1 uncultured Christensenellaceae bacterium | reverse complement strand
CCGCGCTGTGACACGCGGCCCTTCCGTATGGAGGTGAGGGGAATCGAACCCCTGTCCGAAGATTCAGCGATATGGTTTTCTCCGAGCGCAGGCAGGGAATTGACGTTCCCTCCCGCTTACGCCCCCTGCCGGGCTTAAGCGTTCAGTAGCTTCTTGTGCCGGGCTATGCCGAAGCCCCCATAGCCCCGTTCCCTACATCAATGACGCCGGGTGGCTGAGCCGTAGGCGCTCAGGGCCGACGCGCCGCCCTTAGGCAGCGAAAGCGTACTGATTGTTGTCAGTTGATTTTAAGTTCCCCGTTGTTGCGCGGTCAGGGTCCGCGGCTCGCTTACCATACCTCCGACGATCCCCGTCGAAACCAGTGCACCCCCACAAATATGCCATCGAAATCCCGCTGAAGCGGGCCTTCGATAAGCTGCGTCAATCTGCCGCAGCATGGGCGGCATAGCCGCCCCGGCGGATTGTTGTTGAAAGGGCGGCGGCCCTTTCATGCTTTCCCGTGGTTTTGTGTCAGCCCTCCCGGCTATTGGTACGCACCATGCGGGCCAGGTCCCGCTTAACGTCCCTTTCCGCCATGGCGGCGCGCTTGTCATGCAGGTGCTTGCCCACGCAGACCCCCAGGGTCATTTTCATGCGCCCGTCTTTGAGATACACGTCCAGGGGCACCAGAGCGTAGCCCTGCTTCTGCACCGCCATGCCCAGCTTCCTGATCTCGCTTTTGTGCAGCAGCAGCCGCTTGGGCCGCAGCGGGTCGGTGTTGAAGATGTTGCCCTGCTCGTAGGGGCTGATGTGCATGCCCTGAACCAGCACCTCGCCGTTTTTCACCATGGCAAAGCTCTCCTTCAGGTTCACCCTGCCCTGGCGCATGGATTTGACCTCCGTGCCCTTGAGCTCGATGCCGCATTCCAGGCTTTCCTCAATGAAATAATCGTGGCGCGCCTTTTTGTTCTGCGCGATAGGCTTCACGCCCATTTTCTTCGCCATCCGGCGCACCTCCTTTCTTTCATTGGGCAATCATTATAACACAGTTGATTCGGAATTGCAATTCCGCTTAGGATCGTGTATAATCCTGCCAGGGGAGGGAAACGTATGCAGGTAAAGGAAGCGGCGGCAGCGGCCCGGCAGGCGGCCTACGCCCTGGCCCAGCTGACCCATGAACAAAGGATCGCGGCGCTGCAGGGCATGGCCCAGGCGCTGAAAGCGCATGCACAGGTTATTTTTGCCGCCAACCGGGAAGATATGCAATCCGCCCAGGCGGAGAATCTAACAGCCCCGCTGATGCGGCGGCTGAAATTTGACGAGCGCAAACTGCAGGATGTGATCACGGGGCTTTTCTCCCTTTCGGGGCTGCCCGATCCCCTGGGGCAAACCACCCTGGCCCGGGAGCTGACCCCGGGGCTGAACCTGTACCGGGTCTCCTGCCCCATCGGGGTCATCGGCGTGGTGTTTGAATCCCGGCCCGACGCCCTGGTGCAGATCGCCTCCCTATGCGTCAAAAGCGGCAACGCAGTGCTGCTCAAGGGCGGACGGGAGGCCCTTCGCACCAATCGGGCGCTGATGGCGGCCCTGACGGAGGGAACAAAGGGCATCCTGCCCGACGGCTGGGGCGCGCTGCTGGAGACCCGGGAGGACGTAACCGATATGCTCTCCCAGGATCAGAGCATCGACCTTATCATCCCCCGGGGCAGCAACGCCTTCGTCCGTTACATCATGGATCATACCCACATCCCCGTGATGGGCCACGCGGACGGCATTTGCCACACCTATGTGGATGCCTCCGCCGAGGTGGATATGGCGGTGCGGGTCGTCGTGGATGCCAAGACCCAGGCCCTGGCGGTATGCAACGCCACGGAAACGCTGCTGGTGCACCGGGATATCGCCCCGGCTTTCCTGCCGGTCTGCGCCAGCGCCCTCAAGGAAAAGGGCGTGGAGCTTCGGGGGGATGACGAGACGCGGCAGATCATGGATTGCCTGCCTGCCACGGATGCGGACTGGGCCACGGAATACCTGGACGCCATCCTGTCCATCAAAATCGTGGGCAGCGTGGAGGAAGCCATCCGCCATATCAACCGCTACGGCTCCCACCACACAGACGCCATCATCGCTTCGGACGAAACGGCCCAGCGGCGTTTTTTAGCCGGCATCGACAGCGCCGGGGTGTATGTGAATTGCTCCACCCGCTTTGCCGACGGCTACCGCTACGGCTTCGGGGCGGAGGTGGGCATCTCCACCGGCAAGCTCCACGCCCGGGGCCCCGTGGGATTGGAGGGCCTGTGCACCTATAAATATCACCTGCTGGGGTCAGGCCAGACGGTGGAGGATACCGTGACGGGAAAAATTCAATATACGCATAGAGATTTGGATTGAGCAGCCCAGGGGCGCCGCTGCCCGGCAAAGCAGCATATTGCCTGTTTTATGCGTCCTGTGCGTTTCGCAGGGCGGGTCCAAAGCGGAACGCCCCGGTCCGGGGCTTGGGGCCGGGCAGGCCCCCAATCATCTTCTCATCCGTTTCATTTCGTATAGCGCCTCGTCCGCTGAGCCGATCATATCCTTGGCGGTCATGCCGGGGTCATACTCCGCCATGCCGATGCTGACGCTGAGGGTATAGGGCGCGTCGGGGCGGGCTTCCTCCACCAGGATGGCGGGGATACTGTCCTTCATCTGGGCGGCATCCTTGGCGGAGCCCTCCAGCACCACGATGAATTCATCGCCCCCATATCGGGCGATATAGGGCCGCTTGCGGAAGGGCAGGCAGGCCTTTTTCAGCGCCCGCACCACATCCATCAGGGCGTTATCCCCTTCCAGGTGCCCGTAGGTATCGTTGATGGTTTTGAAGTAATCCACATCCACCATGAACACATACAGCTTTTCCTCATGGGAACGCACCTTATAATTGAGGAAGCTGATCAAATTCTGGCGGTTATTCACCTGGGTCAGTTTATCCCTGGAGATCAATTGATTGTTGGCCCCGGTGTACATGAACAGCAGCTCCACCATGATGCACACGCAGATCACCGGTACCGATTCCCCCACGAAGCACAGCACCCAAGCCAGCAGCAGGCACAGCGGGAAGGCGGCGGTCTGGCGCAGGGCGGTGCGCTGGGTGGGGTCGCTTTCGTACTGGGCGTGGAGGATCAGCCGCACCGCAAAGAAAGCAGACATCACGAACAGATACAGCATGAAATAATGAAAGCCCACGCCCCGGTGATAGGAGCAGTTCTCATCAAAATAGAACATGGATTGGGTGGAGAAATTGACAATCAGCGGGATCAAAGAAAGCGTCAGCGCGATCCCTACCACGCTCATGGTGATGCGATAACGCTTCCGGGAGGTTTTCTGCACCGCTTCGGCATAGGCGCACCAAGCCCCCACGCCGATCATCATGGTAATAAAATACAGGTTTTTGAACAGGATGGACAGGGGCAGCCGGAGGGGGAAGGAAGTGAGAAGGCTGTTCAACATGGTAAAAATAAAGTTCGCGGCAAAATTTGCCAGGAACCAGGCCAGCACGTTTCTCAGCTTCTTTTCCTGGGTGGATACGGTCTCCCGGCGGATCATCCACATCAAAAGCAGACCCACGACAATGCCGCAGATCAGGTAGATTTCCGCGTAAAGGATATGCTCCATGCTATTCCCCGCTTTGGCGGAAGGCCAGGCCTTCCGAAATGATTAAATACGCTTGGAAAGAGTATCCGGGTTGGCGGCGTGCACCAGGGCGATATCCCGGGTGATGCGCCCTTCCCGCACCAGGCGCTGCAGCTCGGCGTCCATGCTCATCATGTTCTTATCGCTGCCGCCGTAAATCACGTTATCGATCTGATGGGTGCGCCCGTCGCGGATCATATTCTGGATGGCGGCGTTCACCGTCATCACCTCGAACACGGGCACCCGCCCGCCATCCACCGTGGGCACCAGCCGCTGGGATACCACGGCCTTGAGCACCATGGAAAGCTGCACCCGGATCTGGCCCTGCTGTTCGGCAGGGAAGGTATCGATGATGCGGTCCACAGTTTTGGCGGCGCCGATGGTATGCAGCGAGGACAAAAGCAAGTGCCCCGTTTCGGCGGCGGTTATGGCGGTGCGGATGGTATCCAGATCGCGCATTTCGCCCAGCATCACCACGTCCGGCGCTTGGCGCAGCGCGGCCCTGAGGGCCCGGTCAAAGGTGGCGGCATCATTGGGCACTTCCCGCTGGCTCACCAGGGATTTCTTATGCCGATGCAGGTATTCGATGGGGTCCTCGATGGTGACGATATGGGCGCTGCGGGTATCGTTGATGCGGTCCACCACGCAGGCCAGGGTAGTGCTCTTGCCGCTGCCGGCAGGGCCCGTCACCAGGATCATGCCGCTGCGCTGGGCAGCCAAATCCATCACCATCTCCGGGATATGCATGGATCGGTAATCCGGCAGATCGAAATTCACGATGCGGCAGATGGCGGCGTAGGTGCCGCGCTGCCGGTAGGCGTTGCAGCGGAAGCGGCTCACATTCAGGATGGCAAAGGAAAAGTCGTCGTCCCCCTCCCGATCCAGGATGGAAAAATCCCGGTGGGCCAGCTCGTACATCTGCCTCACCAGCCATTCGGAATCGGTAGGCATGATGCGGCTCGGGGTCAGATCCTGAAAATCGTTATTCACCTTCACCGCCACCGGGGCGCCGGGAATGATGAATACGTCGGAGCCGCCCATTTCCACCGCTTTTTGCAGCATATCCGTCAGCGCAGATCCGTCCATCATGGCTGTGCTCCTTCCTCGGTCAATGACGTGAGACTGTACCGGGCCCACAGGGCGCGGCTTTCGCTGCCCAGGGGCTGCACCTCCAGGGCGCAGCTGAGCTTCCTCAGCCCGTCCGTTTCCGTCCATTCGATGAGACGCTCCCGAACCGTCATGCTTTCCGGCAGCATATCCCTGACGGCGGTCAGATAAGCGTCGTCGGAAGCGGCATCCTTCGCTGCTTCCAGCAAGATCGCATCCACCCTGGCCCGGCTTTCCTCCGCCTGGACGTTCAGGGCATATACCGCCTCCACCACGCTGGCGCTGCGCTGGCTCAATCGGATATCGTTGCGGCTGTTCATCAGGCTCAGCATGCCCAGCACGCTCATGCTCAGCACCACGAATATCAGGATCAGCGAGGACGCGCCGGGGCCAAAGCTGATGCTGCTTTTTCTTTTCTGGCTCATGGCTGCGCCTCCTCATACCGGGCCACGGGCAGGGAAAACAGCGCCAGATCCCCCTGGTAGGCCGTCACCGTGGCTTGCTGCATCAATCCCGCGTCCCGATCCTCCGTATTCAAATAAACCGTCAGCCGGTATTCCTCGTTTTCCAGAAACCAGCCGGAAGCCGCGTCGGCCTGAAAGCCCATTTCCTTCAGCGCTTTTATGGCCCCGTTTGCCCCATCCTCCGCGGCGTAGAGCCGATCGGCGGTATTCTGGGCCGCCACCAGCGCCTCGTTGATGGCCCCGGCCCGCTGGCCCTGATTGCGGGATTCGGTGAACACGCGCAAAAGCACGGTGGAGGCCAGCATAAAGAAGATCACCACGATCATAAGCTCCACCAGCAGCGCGTTGCTGCGATTGGTTTTTCTCATTCTCTCACCTCAATCCACGGCGCAGCGCAGGGCGATATCCACCGTCGTTTCCACGTCGTTATCCTTTAAATGCAGTGTCAGAAGCCCGGGGCTCATTTCCCCCGTCAGCGTATCCAAAGCGCAGACGGGCTCCCCCTGCTCCGGGTCAAATTCAAATTCCGCGGCGGTAAACAGCTCCCGCAGGCTGCCGTCATAGGCGTACAGCCGGGTCAAATACTCCTCGCCATCGTAGGTATAGGTCATGGTAACGGCCTGAATATCTCCCAGCTCCTCCAGGCGGATGACTTTTTTCGCGTCGTCCCCCCGGATCATGCTGCGCACGTAAGCGGCGGCTACCCGGCCTTCGTTGTGCTGCTGGGTGCGCTCGGAGGTGGCCTTATAGGTGCGGGCCCCCAGCAGTACCATCATAGTGGAAAACACCGCGAAGATGCCCAGCAGCAGGAATACGAATACGCCCGAAATGGCGTGGGAAGGCTGACTTTTGCTCAACGTCCCGTCGCCCCTCTCTCCGTTACGTAAATATCGGGGATCAGGTTGGAGGCGAACGCCTCGTAGGTGATCAGATACCGATCCTCGTCATAGGCCAGTTGATAATGCTCCCGCAGGTATTCCACGGTATCGGGATAAGCGCCCTCCACGGCGTAGCAGGTCAGGGCGGCGGTCTTCACCGCATCCCGGACGATATCGCTTTCCGCCCGGGTCTGGGCCGTATCGATCCGATTCACCAGCAAGACCGCCAGCACCAGCACCGCCGCCAGGGCCAGGAGCTTCAAAACGTCCCTTCGGTTCATGTCGCGTCCCTTCCCCCGGCCTTACAGGCTGGACAGAATGCCCGCCATGGGCAGCATCACGGACAGGAGCACCGCGCCGATAACCACGGACAGGAGGGCCACCAACGTGGGCTCGATAATGGCGACCAGTCGGGTGATATCGTCCTCCACCTGCTCTTCATACAGCGCCGCCAGCTTGCCCAGCACCTGATCCTCCCGGCCCGTGGCGCTGCCCATGGTGATCATGCGGTTATGCAGTTCGTCAAAGAGGCCCGTATCCGTCACGGCGTCGGCAAAGGTGCTGCCGCCCTCCAGGCTGTCCCGGATGCTTTCCACCTTCTTGGCGGCCTCCACGTCGCTTAGAACCTTGGAGGTCATTTCCAGCGCCTCCCCCGTGGGGAAGCCGCCGGAGAGCATCATGCTCAGCACGCTTGCCACCCGGGAAGCGCTGAGCTTGCGGTTCAGCCGCTGCAGGGAGGGAAGCACCTTCTGGATCAGGCTCATCACCTTATCCCGGTGCTTGGTGCGGAGCAAAATGACCCCCGCCAGCACCACGATCACCACCAGCGCCACCAGCGCCAGCACGATCCAGCCCACAGCCACGCCCAGGCTCATCAGGGCGCTGCCGGATTCGGTCATGCCCACGCCCATGCTGCTGAGCACCCGGCGGAACACGGGCAGCACCTTCCAAAGAAGGATCAGCACGATGATCACCAGCATCACGCCCAGCACCAAAGGATAAGTGACGGCGCTGACGACGGAGGAGCGGATGCGGTCTTCTCTGGCGTAGTATTCCTCCAGCCCCCGCATCACCTTATCCAATTGCCCGCTGCGCTCGCCGATGCCCACCATTTCCACCAGGTAATCGGGCCAGCGATTGTCGTCCTTCAAGGCGTCGTACAGGGAGCCCGTCTCCGTGACCCCTTTGCTGGCGGAGGCGTAAATATCCGCGTTGGCGCTGCCCTTATCGGCGCCGGCCAGGGTTTCCATGCCGTCGTAGAGGGGCAGCCCCGCTTCCAGGATCAGGGCCACCTGCCCGCAGAAATTGCTCAATTCGGCGGCGGAAAGGCCGTTATTGTTTTTCTTGCTCATTTCTATCTCCTCCATCAGTAAAAGCGTTCCACAGAGTAGTTTTTCGGCTTGGATATGGCGTTCAGCGCCGCCGTGGGATCGTAAAACACCTCTTCGCCGTTGATGATCGTCACCGTCCAGGCGTGATACTGCTTATCCGCGTAGCCGATCATCAGCTTGCATGGGATGCCCTGGGTGCGCAGCATGCAGGCCATGATGGCGCTCAGATCCTGGCACACGCCCATGTGCTTGTCGTAGCAGCCGTCGATATCCGGCAGCACCCCGGGCTTGATGGTGGCGGCTTTTACGAAGTCATAGACGAACTGGGTCTTCATAAAACTACAAACCGCGTCGAAGGCCTCTTTTTCCGTTTTGCCCTCGCACAGCTCCGCCGCCTTCGCCACCGCCTTGGAATCGATGGTGTAGAATACGTACTGGCTGGGATAGAGGAAAGCCCCATCCTCCCGGGTCAGCTTCACGGTGACGGTGACCTTTCCCGCCTGGGAATACTTTTTCCCCGATACGTTTTCCCACAGGGTGATCTCATACTTGCCGCTGCCCATCTGGAAGGGGAACACCTCGTTATCCCCCTTGCCGTTCAGGTCATAGGTCAGGGTATCGCCGTTGAAGGCAACGCGGAGCTTCAAGGCTTTGCTGGTCTTTTTCTGCACAGCCGCCGTAAAGTAGCCCTCGCTCATATTGCTCAGGTCAACTTTCAGCTTCTCGCTCTTTTTGACGTTTTTCCCCGGGCTTTCAGGCCACTTGGCTTCTCCCTCCGCCAATACGCCGGCGCCCAGGAACATACTCAGGCATATCGCCAGCGCAGCGGTCAGAAATACGAGATACCGTTTGTATCTCATACCGCTCTCCACTCCTTTCCGATGACCGGGCAGCCCGGTCTGGGATCCATGCAGCGGGGCGCCGCCCCGTTCAGATCATTGCGTTTCCGTGAATGCGCATGCCGCGCCGGATGAATGCTTGCTCCCGCGTCTCCCGCGGAAAAACCATATTATACCCGTCTATCTTCTATTATGCTACAAATGCCTGCGTTTGTCAAAGAAAAGATTGTAAAAGCCGCGATGTTACCGCTGTTTTTCTCATTTCTCGCGCCATGCCTTCATTCGGCCTGGGCTATGACGGTGCCCAGTGGCGCGATGCGGTAATGCATGGCGACGCCGCCGGTGGGGTATTCCCGGTAAAACTGCTTTTCGATGCGCTCCATCACCATGCTGCCCGTCTGATAATTCACCGTGGGCAGCAGCATCGCCAGGGTATCCGGGGAAATGCGGGTGACGATATCGCCCTTGCGCAGGTTATTTCGCAAAATTTCCATCAGGCCCGCCATGCCGCTTTCCCGGCTGACGGAGGAAAACTCGCTTTCCTCCCCGGAGACCAGGATAACGCCCAAAAACATGGTGCTTCCCAGGCGTTCCAGGTTGCGCATCTGGATATTGTAAATTTCCTTGAAGGCATCATAATCGCAGAAGAAGGGCCCCCGCCGGTCCCGGTCCTGATCCCGAAGCTCCCGGCAGATGGTATCCAGGTTCAGCCTCAGCTGCCGCCCGGCTTCGTGCAGCACCAGCACCGAGGAGCGTACTTCCCCCTCCTGGTCCCCCCGATCCTCCGCCCGGCGCCTGTGCATCAGCCGGCGGTATTCCTCCGTGGCCTCCCCCATCCGATCCAGGCGCAGCATGGCGTTCATGCTTTCCATATGCAGCCTTTCGTCCCGGTCGTCGATGGTCTGGGCCCGGCGGCATACCCGGTCGATCTCCTGCCAGTTCTTTTCCTCCCGCAGCAGATCCACCAGGGCATACACCGCGTCCAGGTATTCCTTGTGCAGGTAATTCACCAGCGCGCTGCCGCTGGCGATATCGCCGGAATTGTACAGATCGGCGGTATAGGCGGCGGCGATCCTTTCCAAAATGGCCCGTTTTTCCTTATCCGGCGTATCGGGCCGCAGCTTTTCCCTGCCCTCCAGGATATCCAGCGCATCCACCCGCACCCCGGGCTGAGGCTGCCAGTAATAGCCCCCCGCGCCGCAGGCCACGCAGTCCCCCAGGCCCACGCAAATATCGTGCAGCATGGCCCGCAGCCTGCTCACCATGGTTTTCAGGGCGTTTTCCGGGTTTTTGCCGCTGCGTTCGGTCCAAAGCTCGCGGATCAGCCGCCCGCCCTGCACCGGGGCGCCCCGCTGCAAAATCAAATATTCCATCAGGCTGGCGCCCATGCGGCTTTTCGCCGTCAGGCGCACCGGTTCCCCGTCGTCCACCCGGACCGTAATATCTCCCAGCAGGCAGATGAGCACCCGATGCTCCATGCGCATCCCCTCTTTCCCGTTTCATCCGAAAAGCCAAAAACGCATATGAAGCGATTATTCATATTATATGGGAAGATGCTTTTCCTGTCAATGATCCCAGCCGCTGCCAGGAAAGAGAAAACAAAAAAAACCGGCCCGCTTTTCAGCAGGCCGATCCGCTTCTTACTCCGCTAAGGCTTTAAGGTCGGCAAAGGCTTTTTGAATTTGGGGCAGCAGATCGCCGGTATCCGGCACGTCATCTTGGCCCCGGAGCAGCTCCGTCAGCTTGCAGACGGGCTCGTAGATCGGGGTCAGGGCCAGGTTGCCCACGGCGCCTTTCAGGGCGTGAGCGGCCTCAAAGCCCGCTTTGGCGTCGCCCTCCTTGAGGGCCTGGGACAGCTTGTCAAAGTTCCTGTCCCCCAGCTCCATCCCCACCAGCCGCAGGTAAAAATTTTCGTTGTTCATGCACCGGGCAAGGCCCTGGGCCGTATCCGCGCCGTAAGCTTTCAGCGCTTCCATCGTCAGCATGGAAAAAACCTCCTCCATCAAGCTTTACTTTTCAGGCACCTGGGGAGATAAGCCAAACCCCGTCATGCTGCCCACCGAACGGGTGGAGAAATTTCCCCGGCGATCCACGCGCTTTCCCATGAACACCAGCACGGAGGTGCCGCCGCCGTCCATGTTCAGCGCTTCCTGAACGCCCTTTTCCTGCATTTTCTCCGCCAGCCACGGAAGCTGCGCGCCCTTGGAGCGGTCCTGCCTGCCCTCTACGCAGATCACGCAGTAGTGATACGGCTCGATCATGCCCAGGGCGATGCGGGGCTCCCGGTACTTTTCCTTGAGGTTCAAAACCGCCTCCGATATTTCCCCGTCCTGCACCAGGATGGGCCCGAAGGAATACACGGAAACGGCGCCCATATCCAGGTATTCCTGGGCGGTATGGGCCTTGCGGGCGAAGGTTTTCATGCTGCCGTCCCCGAATACCGCCAGCACGTCCAGGCTGCATACGGAGAAGGGCTTCCTGTCGTCATCGGCGATCAATTTTCCTTCCCGAATGATGATCCCGGCGGAGCCATCCGTCTTTTCGTTGATGCGGTGCCCGTAATGATCGTCGGACATGGCAAGCACGATGCCCTTTTGCCTGGCGAAGGCTTCGGGATTGATGAGGCTGGTGCCCCGGCTGCCGTTGATGTAGGAAACCAGCGGCGTTTCGGGGCTGCAGCGGATATCCGCTTCATACCATACCAGGGGCATGGATGCATCCCGGCATCGCCTGATCTCGATGGCCAGGGAGGCGCTGAGATAGATCCACAATCCCTCGTCGGCATCGGCATAGATGAATTCCTCTCCCTCCGCCGCCTCCGACAGGAACCCTTCCTCCGTCCGGGGAGGCAGGGGCATGGGGG
>CAJOPV010000005.1 GCA_905236495.1 uncultured Christensenellaceae bacterium | reverse complement strand
CCCAGCATCTTTTCCATCCAGATCATATCGTACCAGCGTCCGAATTTATATCCGCATTTTCGGAACGTGCCGCACAGCTGATAGCCCATGCGCCGATGGAAGCGCATGCTGGCGTTGGTTAAGGTCTCATCCTCCGTATCCGTATAGGAAATGCAGGCGTAGGCGTTTTGAATGCCCTGGGCGGTCAGCCGCTCCTCCAACGCCTGATACAGCGCCCTGCCGATGCCCTTTCCCTGCTGATCCTTGCTTACATAGATACTGGTTTCCACAGACCAGTCGTAAGCCGCCCTGTCTTTAAAGGGCCCCGCGTAAGCGTAGCCCAGGATCTCCCCGTCCTCCTCCGCTGCCAGAAAGGGATACCGCTTCAGCGTCTGGCGGATCTTTTTGCGAAATTCTTCCTCGCCGGGCGTTTCCCAATCAAAGGTAACGGCGGTATGGACCACATAATAGGCGTAAATACGAAGAAACTCCCTGGCGTCGTCTTCCCGGGCGCAGCGAATGTGCATGCTGTACGCTCCTCTCTTTGTTTCTATTTTACATGATACCGTCCCTCCGTTCAAGTAGAGACACAGAAAAAACATCCCTTGACAGCCGAATCGCCCTGTGCTTCAATACCTATGAAGAAAGGGAAAGGCGGGAGGAACGTGGATATTCGGCGGATGCTTTTCCAGCGAAATGAAGAAAACCTGCGGGCCATGGAGCTGTTTGCCCGCCTTTTGCAGTCGGATGCGCCGCTTTTTTCTTCTCAGGAAGTGCTTGCCTTTGCAGAGGATACCCGGCTGCCCCAGCAGGACGCCTTTCTGACGCTGCTATCCGCCGCCTGCGGCCTGGAAACAGACCGAATCCCGTTTCATAAGACCCTGGAGAAGGAGTACCTGCGACCCGCGCTGAATGGCCTTCGTACGGAGGATTTTCTCCGTAACGATTATCTGTCCCGCATCCGCTTCCCGGAGGCAAAGCAAGGCGATTGGGAATTCACCCATTTGACCTGCGCGCCTTATCAGCTTTTCCCCTGTGGGGAATCCCGTTTGACGGCCCAGGGCCGGGTGATCCCTGGGATCGGGTACTTTACCGAAGAATGGGCATATCCCGCCGTGCTGGAGGGCGGTCGGGAGTGGATGGCGGTGAAGCCCAATGAGATTTTTACCATGGCGGAGCCCCTCCGATCCGCTCACGGCAGCGTGGCGGCCTTCGGCCTGGGGCTTGGGTACTTTGCCTTGGCGGCATCTATAAAGGAAAATGTTTCTTCCGTCACGGTGGTTGAACGGGACAAACACGCCATCTCCCTGTTCAGCAAGCTGCTACTCCCGCAATTTCCCCATCCCGAGAAAATCCGCATCATTCAGGAGGACGCTTTTGCGTTCGCGGAAAAGCGCCTCACGCCCTCCGCTTATGATTTTGCTTTCTTTGACCTGTGGCACGACGTGAGCGACGGATTGCCCCAATATCTGAAGCTTCGGAAAATCACATCTCCCCTGATCGAATGCAGCTACTGGATCGAAGATGAAATGCTGCTGTTCCTGCGGGGCCTGTTCATTGACGATCTGCAGAATGACGCCGGAAAGCTGGACGCTCTATTGCCTAAAGACGACGGTCAGCTGGAGGACGCGCTATCCCTTCCCGGCCTTCGAGGCCTCGCCCCGAAAATCCAGATCGATCAGCTGCTTTGACGCTTTGCTGAGATTGACAAAAAGCGCACATCTGTTCTATAATAATCCAGATATGGAAAGGAGACGCGCATGCGGATTTTAGGCATCGATCCGGGCCTTGCCACCATGGGCTGGGGCGTATTGGACACGGAAGGAATGAGAAGCACCCTGGTGGAATGCGGCGCGCTGATCACGCCGCCGGATATGCCCATTCATCGGCGGCTGCATCATCTGTTCCTGGGGGTCAAGGAATTGATCGTCACCTACCAGCCTCAGGAGATCGTGTTTGAGGAACTGTTTTTCGCCAAAAACATCACCACCGCCATGAACGTCTCCGCCGCCCGGGGCGTGGCCCTGTGCGCCTGTGCGGACAGCGGATTGCCCATGTACGAATACACGCCCATGCAGATCAAGCAGGCTGTGACGGGTTACGGCAAGGCGGATAAAATGCAGGTGCAGCAGATGGTGAAAATGATGCTGAATCTGCCCGCCATCATCCGCCCCGACGACGCTGCGGACGCGGTGGCGGCGGCCCTGACCCACGCCGCCTCGGGCCGGATGAAGGAACAGTTTTTGATGAAATGAGGAGAGGCTTCCATGTATGCTTATCTCAAAGGTACCGTAGCCGATAAGGGCTTAAATTCCCTGGTGATCGACGTGGGCGGGGTGGGCTATCTTTTATCCGTCAGCATGAACACCCTGCAGGAGACGCCGCCTGTTGGGGAGCAAATGAAGGTCTATACCCACTTTTCCGTCCGGGAGGACGCCATGGAGCTTTTTGGCTTTGCCTCCCAGGAGGAAAAGAATATGTTTACCCGGCTGCTCACCGTCAGCGGCATCGGGCCCAAGGTGGCCCTCTCCATCCTGGGGGCCATGCCCCTGCGGGATCTGACGCTGGCGATTGTCACCGGGGATATCACCTCCCTCTCCCGGGCCCCCGGTGTGGGCAAGAAAACAGCCCAGAGACTGGCGCTGGAGCTGAAGGAAAAGGTGGATGAAAGCGAGCTCAATTACGTTTCCGCCGCTTCCTCCGGCCCTGTGACCCCGATCCAGGAGGACGCGGCCCAGGAGGCCCTGGCAGCCCTGCAGGCCCTGGGCTATACCGCTTCCGAGGCGGCCCGGGCAGTTTCCCAGGTGCGGGGGCAGAGCGATTCGGCTAACGATCTGGTTCGTTTGGCGCTGAGAAACATGGCTGGATTTTGATGACAGAAGGAGATACGTGCCGTGCCGCAGATGGATGATCGACTGGTGATGACGGGCTTGCGCCGGGAGGACGAGGAGCTGGATGCCTCCCTGCGCCCCAGGCATCTCAAGGAATACGTAGGCCAGGAAAAGGTGAAAAGCAGCCTGCAAATTTATATCAGCGCCGCGCTGAAACGCCACGACGCGCTGGATCACATCCTGCTTTACGGGCCGCCGGGCCTGGGCAAAACGACCCTGGCCTGCATCGTGGCGGCGGAGATGGGCCAGAATATCCGGGTCACCTCCGGCCCCGCCATCGAGCGGCCCGGCGATCTGGCCTCCATCCTCACCAATCTCAATCAGGGGGATATCCTGTTCATCGATGAAATCCATCGCCTGTCCCGGGCGGTGGAAGAAGTGCTTTACCCCGCCATGGAGGATTACGCCCTGGATATCATGATCGGCAAAGGGCCTACCGCCCGTTCCATGCGGCTGGACCTGCCCAAATTCACCCTGGTTGGCGCCACCACCCGGGCAGGCCGTCTGTCTGCCCCGCTTCGGGATCGGTTTGGCATCGTATTCCGGCTGGAAATGTATTCCCCGGAGGAACTGGCGAAGATCGTCAGCCGGTCCGCCGGCATCCTGGGCATGCCCTTTGACGAGGGCGGCATCATGGAGATCGCCCGCCGCAGCCGGGGCACTCCCCGCATCGCCAACCGCCTTCTCAAGCGCGTCCGGGATTACGCCCAGGTCCGGGCCGACGGGCATATCACCGCCGAGGTGGCCCGGGACAGCCTGAACATGCAGGATGTGGATGCCCTGGGGCTGGATCGGGTGGACCGTGCGGTGCTTTCCGCCATGATCGAAAAATTCGGCGGCGGCCCGGTGGGGCTGGATACCCTGGCTGCCGTTACCGGCGAGGACGCCGTTACCATCGAGGACGTATATGAGCCCTACCTCATGCAGCTGGGCTTCATTATGCGCACACCCCGGGGCCGGGTCTGCACGAAGCTGGCTTACGAGCATCTGGGCAAAACGCCCCCTGCCGTGATGCCCGGCGCCGAGCAGATCAGCCTGCTGGATGAAGGAGAACAAAGCTGATGGTGCGACCAGCTTCTATGATGGATCTCCCCCGCATCCTTGCCGTCTATGACGCCGCCCGGATCTATATGCGAAACAGCGGGAACCCGCATCAATGGGGCGATTCCGGCTATCCCGAACGGGAGCTGCTGGAAGAGGATATCAAAAAAGGCCGTTTGTTCGTGATCGAGGAGAACGGGACCGTTCGGGGCGTATTCGCCTTCATGCTGGGGGCCGATCCTACCTACGGCTATATAGAAGACGGTCGTTGGCCCAACGATCAGCCCTACGGCACCATTCACCGCATCGCCTCCGACGGGAAAACCAGAGGCGTATTTGCAAAAGCCTTTGCCTTTGCGAAAACCCGAGCGGACGAGATTCGGGTGGATACCCACAAGGATAACAAGACCATGCAGCACGTAGTGGAAAAGCAAGGGTTCATTCGCTGCGGCATCATTTACCTGGAAAACGGCGATCCCCGCATCGCCTATCAATACTCGAAAGAAGCGCAGGCATGAAAACATCCGATTTTTATTACGATCTGCCCCAACACCTCATCGCTCAATCCCCTGCGGAGCCCCGGGACGCCGCCCGGATGATGGTGATTCATCGGAATACGGGGCTGCGTGAGGATAAGATTTTCCGGGATCTGCCGGAATATCTTCACTCCGGCGACGTGATGGTGATCAACCAGACCAAGGTGATCCCCGCAAGGCTGCTGGGCGAAAAGGAAGAAACGAAGGTGCCGGTGGAGGTGCTGCTGCTCAAGCGCCTGGATAAGGACACCTGGGAAACGCTGGTGCGGCCCGGACGCCGCCTCAAAAAGGGCGTCACCGTTTCTTTTGGTGATGGATTGCTTCGGGCCAGGATCGGCGATACCACCGACGCCGGGGGCCGGATCGTCACCTTTTTGTACGACGGCGTATTTGAGGAATTGCTGGATCAGCTGGGCGAAATGCCCCTGCCTCCTTACATCCATGAGAAACTGAAGGATCCCTCCCAATACCAGACCGTCTATGCCAGGCAGGAGGGCAGCGCGGCTGCCCCCACCGCCGGGCTGCATTTTACCAATGAGGTACTGGAAAAGATTCGGCAAATGGGCGTCATCATCGTGCCCGTTCTGCTTCACGTGGGCCTGGGCACCTTCCGGCCCGTGAAAGCGGAGGATGTGAGCCAGCATCAGATGCATTCCGAATACTATGAGGTAACGAAGGAGGCGGCGGACAGGATCAACGCCGCCCGGCAGAACGGAGGCCGTATCGTTTGCATCGGCACCACCTCCGTACGCACCCTGGAAACGGTGACGGACGAGGAAGGTATCGTGCATCCCGGCACGGGCAATACCAGTATTTTTATCACCCCCGGCGTCCGCTTCAAGGCCACCGACGCGCTGCTTACCAATTTTCACTTGCCGGAAAGCACGCTGCTCATGCTGGTATCCGCCATCATGGGCCGGGAGCAGGCGCTGGACGCTTACCGGGAGGCCGTCCGAAAGGAATACCGTTTCTTTTCCTTCGGCGACTGCATGCTGATTTTGTAACGGAGGAGGAATTGCCGTGAACGGCTTTCAAGCGGAGATAGACGCCCTGCTGGAGGGGCTTAACGATCTCATGGCGGACCTGGAGGATATCAGGGACGCGGCCCAGGATGCGCTGGATGAATCCGAAAGCACGGAAAGCCAAAAAACCGTCGAAAAGCTGGACGCCGCCCTGGCCCTTCTTTTCCGCGCCGCCGGCCTCCTGGAGGACGAAGAATAGCCGAAAGAATCCCTATTCATGTATTTCCTTATTTTTCCGAAAATTTGAAAAATGTATGGAAATATGCTTGCGTTTATCGAAAAAAGAGAATATAATGATCGGCGGTTGGAACATCGGGTCTGTGGTTGCAAGCCGATGCCAGTCGCAGGCAAAGCGGTCCACGTAAGCCGAAAAAATTTCGGTGAGCATGGTGCGGTCTAGATGTAAGCCCGGCCGCGCATTCAGCGCGAGAGGATGGCGTGAGGGCGCAAATGGCGCAGAGCAATATCCCTGCCGGCGAGTGTGGGGTCAAAAACCAGGTCAGCCGATGACCGCCAACCGATCATCAATATTTTCAGGGGGTCTCAAAGACAATGTATCAGGACAAGACGCTGGTATGCCGCGATTGTGGCAAGGAATTTGTGTTTACCGCCGGTGAACAGGAATTCTACGCTGAAAAGGGCTTCCAGAACGAACCCACCCGCTGCCGTGAATGCCGTCAGGCCCATAAGGCCGCCCGCAACAACGGCGCGCCCCGGGAAATGCACGATGCGATCTGCGCTAACTGCGGCGCCGCCACGCAGGTTCCTTTCCTGCCCCGGGAAGATCGGCCCGTTTATTGCAGCGAATGCTTCGCCGCGATGCAGCGTCGGTAATGGGTAAAAGAGAGGCTTCGCCCCGGCGGGGCCTCTTTTTCTGTGGAATCATAGGAGGGAAATATGGATACCATTCGCTTGCGTGATCCTCAGGTCAAGATGATCGCCCATCGGGGCGTCAGCGGCCTGGAAACGGAAAATACATGCGCCGCCTTCGTCGCCGCCGGCAACCGCAGCTACTTCGGCATCGAAACGGACGTGCACAGGACCGCCGACGGGCAGTTCATCATCATACATGACGATGAAACGGGCCGGGTGGCGGATCGGAACGTTAGGGTGGAGGAAACGGAGCTTGCTTATCTTCGCTCTCTGCACATCAAGGATCGGGATGGGGATCACGCCCGGGGCGATCTGATCCTGCCCACGCTGGAGGAATACATTCGCATCTGCCGCCGGTATGAAAAAACGGCGGTGCTGGAGCTGAAAAATCATTTTGAGCCTTCGGATATCGAAAAAATCATCGCCATCATCCGGGCGGAAAAATACCTGGAAAAAACGATCTTTATTTCCTTCGATCTGCCCAACATGATCTGCGTCCGTTCCCTGTTGCCCCAGCAGAAGGCCCAATTTCTGATCGAGGATCACATTCCAAATGACCTGACGGACACCCTTTCGCGCTATGACCTGGACCTGGATATCGACTGGCATCTGCTCACGAAGGAGCTGACGGACGCGCTCCACGCCCGTTGCCGGGAAATCAACGTATGGACGGTGAACGACCTGGAGGCCGCACGCACATTGGCTTCCTGGGGCGTTGATTATATCACCAGCAACGTGATCGAGTGAATGAATTATAAATGGCGCCGATTTTCGGGGCCGTTTTTTTGTCTGTACAAGCCTCTTCAGAATATGCTATAATCAATGCATGTGAAATACGCGAGGGAGGGGTTGCTTTGCGCACCGAATTTCAGAATCTGAACTGCACCGATCTTTACCGTCTGCCCATGCGGACCACCATGATCCCCTACCCCGATCTCTCCTCCGCACGGGCGGAGGAACGGGCGGCATCCCCCTATTTTCTCGATCTCAACGGGCAATGGCAGTTTACCTATTATGCCTCTCCCCTGGACGTTATGGAATTATCCGGCAAGGCCGGGGAAGGCACGGAGGGCGTGATCCGGGTGCCCGGCGTGTGGCAGCTGCAGGGCTACGGCGCGCCTCAATACACCAACGTGCGCTACCCCATCCCCTTTGATCCGCCCTATGTGCCGGACGATACGCCAGTCGGGGTCTATCAGCGCAGCTTTAAGCTGCCGGAAGCATTCCGCAATCGACGGGTGCTTCTCCGGCTGGAGGGGATATCCTCCTGCTATTACGCCTATGTAAACGGTCAATTGGCGGGCTTTGCCAAGTGCCCCCATCTTCCTTCGGAATTTGATATCACCGCCTTCCTGCGGGAAGGGGAAAACGAATTGAAAATCGTGGTGCTGCAATGGTCCGACGGCACATACCTGGAGGATCAGGATATGTGGCGGCTGTCCGGCATCTTCCGGGATGTGATGCTTTTATCCTTCGGGGAAAGCCGCATTCTGGACGTGCAGGCGGACGCCCGGCTGGAAAAGGATTATCAAACGGGCAGCCTCACCGTCACTGCCATGGCGGAAAACACGAAAAGCGTACGCTTCACCCTGTGGGACGGTGAAAAGAAGCTGTATTCCCGGGACTGCGAGGTCATCAACGGTCAGGCCGTATGGCAGGTAAACGTGGATCAGGTCAGGCCCTGGTCCGCCGAAATCCCCAATCGGTACGAGGTCACCGCCCAGATCGAAGGACAGGCGGAGCGGGTGTTCGTGGGCTTCCGGGTCATAGAAATCAAAAACGGCGTGTTTTATTTCAATGGGAAGCCCATCAAGCTCCTGGGCGTGAACCGCCACGATACCAACCCGGCGCTGGGCTATTATACGCCCTTGGACGCCATGAAAAAGGATATCCTTCTGATGAAGCGTCACAATATCAACGCCGTCCGCACCAGCCATTACCCCAACGATCCCCGGTTCCTGTCCCTTTGCGACGAACTGGGCCTGTACGTCATCGATGAAGCGGATATCGAATGCCACGGCGTCACCATGTTTGAATCCTATGATTATATAGCCACAGACCCGAAATGGGAAAAGCAGTTCGTTACCCGGGGCGTTCGCATGGTGCAGCGGGATCGGAACCATCCCGCCATCGTCATGTGGTCCCTGGGCAATGAATCGGGCTACGGCTGCTGTCACGAGGCCATGGCGAAGGAAATCCGATTGATCGATCCTTCCCGTCCCATCCACTATGAGCGGGATCAATGGGAGCGCCAGGCCCTCACCGCCGATGTCACCAGCCGCATGTACGCCGGGGTGGACGATATCATTTCCTACGCCGAAGAGGGCCATGAGAAGCCCTTCTTTCTGTGCGAATACTGCCACGCCATGGGATTAGGCCCCGGTCTTTTGGAGGATTACTGGCAGGCCTTCCGGGCGCATCCCCAGCTGATGGGCGGCTGCATCTGGGAATGGGCGGATCACGGGCTGATCAAGGAGAAAGACGGGCAAGCCTATTATGCCTACGGCGGCGATTTCGGCGAATGGCCCCATGACGGGTGCTTCTGCGTGGATGCCCTCACCTACCCGGATCGTAAGCCCCACACCGGGCTTAAGGAATACGCCCACGTGCTGCGGCCCGTCCGGGCGGAAATAGTCGATGAAGAAAAAGGCCTCATCCGGCTGCGGAATTATTATGATTTCCTGTCTCTTTCTCACCTGCAGGGCCGCTACGCCCTGATGGATGGGGCAAGGGTGCTGGCCCAGGGCGAACTGGATACGGATATCCCGGCAGGCGGCGCAAAGGATATCGTCCTGCCTTTCGGCGCTCATCCCCAGGGCGCTGTGCTGAATCTTACCTTCACCTTAAAGCAGGATACGCCCTGGGCCCCGGCGGGGCATGCCGTGGCCCGGGATCAGCTGGTATTGACCCGGGGCGATGCCGTATCTCCCCTGCCCCTGCCCACATTCCCCCTGACTTTAACGGAAACCCATCGGGGCTATCGGATCATGGGCAATGACTTTGCCGCGTCCTTTGACGGGCAGGGATTATGCGGCCTTACTTATCACGGCATCGACATGCTGTGCGGCGGCCTTCGGATGAATTTCTGGCGGGCGCCTACGGATAATGACGACGGCCTGTTCAGCATCGCAAATCAATGGCGGGAAATGCATCTTCATCACATGCAGGGCCGGACGGAAGCCATAACCGCCGTGGAAAAGGCGGATCAGATTGAAATCACCATTACAGGCGTATATGGCCCCAAGGTGACGCCGCCTATGGTTCGCGTTTCCCAGCGTTACGCCGTTCATTCCGACGGGCGGATCACCCTGGATGTGACCTGGGATCCCCTTCGGGAAATCAAGCCGTACCTGCCCCGCCTGGGCCTGCGCTGCGCCTTGCCTCAGGGCTTTGAGCGCCTCGTCTGGCAGGGCCGGGGCCCCTGGGAAAACTACCCGGATATGAAAACAGGGGCGCTGCTGGGCCGGTGGGAATGCGCTGTTGACGACACCCATGAGCCCTATATCCGTCCGCAGGAAAACGGTTCCCATCAGGATACCCGCTTCGTAGCGCTTATGAACGATCGGGGCATGGGGCTGATGGCGGCGGGAAACGGCTTTTCCTTCAGCGCCCATCATTACACCCCGGAGGCTCTCACCGCTGCTGATCATACCGTTGAATTGCGGCGTGAGGACGATGTGACACTGTGCCTGGATGCCGCCATGGGCCCCCTGGGCACCGCATCCTGTGGGCCGGAGCCCATGGAGGATAAGAAGCTGTATCTGCGTGCGCCTGTCTCCTTCCGCTTCTCCTTCCTCCCCTTTGACAGCCAGGCTCTTTCCATCGACGGCGCTTACCGCGCCCTGCTCTGAGGATCGACGAATTGATATCGGAAGCAGTCATTCTGGCTGCTCCTCGGGCCGGCGAATCAGGGGTCTGCGGATTGAAGTCAGAAAGACTTAGGCCCTTTCGAGCTATCCCGTGGTTCTACTTATGATCTGAAAGCCCCGGCACGCTGCCGGGGCTTTCGCTTTTCCTGTTTATCGCGGCGTCAGGATGCCGTCCATTTCAAAATGCCGCCGGTCTTCGTTGACCCCCGCGATATAAAACCGCTTCTCTCCGCGAGTCAGCTTCAGCGTCATTTCCTGCTCCGGCCTGATCTCGGCCTCGTAATTGATGCGCATCTGCTGAAGGCGATTTTCCCGCATGGTCTTAACCCCCAGGGCATCGCAAGCCCAATCGGCATAGCGGGTGTTGTTTACATGCTGGTTCACGTCCAGGTCAAAATAGGTGGGCTGGCGGGTAAGAACCGTTTCCTCTCCCGCCGCCGTTTCCACCGTCCCCGGCATGCCCATGGGCGGCGTCAGATCGGAATTATCCGGGATGGTCGCCGCCACGTCACCGGGAGGCACCATTTTCCTTTCCACAAAATCCATCAGCACCCACAGGGTGGATGCGCAGCCCAGCGGATTTCCCGCCTGATCCCGGAAGGTATAATACCGGGGAAAGAACCAGCGCCGAAGGGCCGTCGGGAAGGTTTCCGCTGTCACGGTATCCCCCACCTTGGGATATTTTTGCATCCTCACCTCACACCGGGTGAGCACCCATACGATATTCTTTTTCAGCAGCGCATCCCGTCCGCAGCCCAGCAGATCGGAGTGCATCCCGGCAATTTCCTGCATGGTGAGCAGGATGGCGCTGGGCCGCCACTCGCCCATCAGATCGCAGTCGCAGGTCCGCAGGGTCATGGTTTCCTGATACGTTTTCAGATTCATACAGCCTCCTTATTCTCTCAGCCGTTTTGCCTTTTCAGCCACACCATCAGCACCGCGACATCCGCCGGGCTGACGCCGGGGATGCGGCTGGCCTGGCCCAGGGATACGGGGCGCTGGGCCTGCAGCTTCTGCCTTGCCTCCAGGCGAAGGGCGTCCATGCCTAAATAATCCGCGTCCGGGGGCAGCTTTGCTTCCTCCATGGCCCGGGCCTGCCTGATCTGGGCCATTTCCTTTTGCAGGTATCCTTCATATTTGATCTGGATTTCCGCCTGCTCCACGGCTCCGGGGCCATAACGCCAATCCTCCGGCAAGGTCAGCCTCGCGTCCGGCTGTTTCAGCTCCCGGATCTTCCCAGCCTCGGTAAGCCTATGGATCAGTTCTTCTGTTTCCCGCTTCTTTGTTTCCGTTCGCCGCAGCCGTGCGTCAGTCACCAGCCCGATTTCCTTTCCCCGGAAGGTGAGCCGCAGATCCGCGTTATCCTGCCGCAGATATAAGCGATGCTCCGCCCGGCTCGTCATCATGCGGTAGGGCTCGTCGGTTCCCTTGGTAGTCAGATCATCCGCCATGACGCCGATATAGGCCTGATCCCTTGTTAAAAGGAAGGGTGGCTCATCTTTGCAATACAGCGCCGCGTTGATGGCGGCGTAAAGCCCCTGGGCGGCGGCCTCCTCATAGCCGGAGGTGCCGTTCACCTGCCCCGCAAGGTACAGCCCCGGGATATGCCGGGCACCCAGACAGGGGGTCAAGGCCAAAGGATCGATGCAGTCGTATTCGATAGCGTAGGCAAGCCTGGTCAGCACGCACCTTTTCAGCCCGGGAATGGTGCGGTACATCTGCCATTGCACGTCCTCCGGCATGGAGGAGCTCATGCCCTGCACATACCATTCCGGGTAGCCGTTGCCTTCCGGCTCCAGAAAGATCTGGTGCCTGTCCTTATCCGCAAAGCGCACCACCTTGGTTTCTATGGATGGGCAGTAACGGGCCCCGGTGCCGTTGATGGCGCCGGTGAACATGGGCGCCCGGTGCAGGTTTTCCCGGATGATGCGGTGGGTTTCCTCATTGGTCCAGGTCAAGTAGCAATTGATCTTATTGGTCGGGGGCTGATCCGTCATAAAGGAAAAGGGCGTCACCGGCTCGTCCCCCGGCTGAATATCCATCTTTTCAAAATCAATGCTGTTTTCGGCGACCCGGGCCGGGGTGCCCGTCTTGAATCTTCGCAGGGAAAAGCCCAGATCGGAAAGGGATCTGCTCAGGAAATTGGCGGGCATCAGGCCCTGAGGCCCCCCGTCCCATTGAGCTTCGCCGATGATGATGCGGCTTTTGAGATACACCCCGGTGCACACCACCGCCGCCCGGCAGGGAAGCGTATCCCCTGTCAGGGTGCGCACGCCGGAAACGGCGCCGCTTTTTGTCAGTATCTCCGCTGCTTCCCCCTGCCGCACCGTTAAATGCTCCTGGGCAAACAGCGTTTTCAGCATCCTAAGATGATAGGCCCGCTTATCCGCCTGCACCCGCAGGGAATGCACCGCCGGGCCCTTGCCCCGGTTCAGCATCCGGCTTTGCAGCGTCACATCGTCCGCCGCCAGGCCCATTTCGCCGCCCAAGGCATCCACTTCCCGCACCAGATGCCCCTTTCCCGTGCCGCCGATGGAAGGGTTGCAGGGCATCAGGGCCACGGATTCCAGGTTCAGCGTCAATAAAAGCGTTTCAAGCCCCATCCGCGCACAGCACAGCGCCGCTTCGCAGCCCGCGTGCCCCGCGCCGATGACAATTACATCCCACAAAAGCGTTTCCTCCCGTGGCTCAAAGCCATTGTATATAAGCCGTTTTATCGGTATTATTGTAGCCCGACTGCTGATAGAAGCGGTGGGTGGCGTCATCCCTGCTGCCAGTCAGCAGCATGATTTTATAGCAGCCCGCGTTTTCTGCGATCTCCCGGGCCCGTGCCAGGCATTGCCCCGCCAGCCCCCGCTTCCTGTACCCTTCCTTCGTTACCACGTTTTCGATCAAAGCGTAGGGCCTGCCGCCCCGGGTCAGATTCGGGATCATCACGCAGACGCAGGAGGAAACGATGTCATCATCTTCCTGGCAGACGATCACGTGATGGTTTTGATCCTTCAGTATCGCGTCCCAGGTATCCCGGATGGCCCCGTTTGGATCGGGAAGGCTGCTTTCATGCAGGGAAAGGTATAGCTCCAAAAGCTTTGGCAAATCTTCCCGTTTCGCTTCCCTTATTTCATACATATTGCGCCCTTTCCCCGCCGACGTACGGAAGCCGGGAATAGGCGCAGACAACCTTGGCCTTGCCCACTTCTCTTACTTCTCCCCGATAGGGCACCGCCACGGGCCGCAGGTGCATGCCGATCAAGGTATCGCCGATATCGATGCCGGCATCCGCCTGCACCCCCATCACCAGGCAGGGCTCCTCTATCATTTTCCACGCAGCGGCGGGCACGCTGCCCCCCGCCTTGGGCTTGGGAACGGCGTTGACCCGGACGTAGCCCAATGCACGGGCAAATTCCAGAGGGATCACCAAAGAACGGTTCAAATGCTCGCAGCATTGGAAGATGGGAACGAAGCTTTTCTGCCTGCACACGTTCAATACCGCCTCGGCAACCCATTCCCCGATTTCCGGGACGCTGGCATGCCCGATCACGCCGCCTGCGATCTCGCTGGTGGAGCAGCCCACCACGATCTGTGCTCCCGCCGTCAAATGGGCCGCCGCGGACAAATCCAGGATCGCCTTGGTGACTTGAGCGCTGATCATTTCTTTATCCGTCATTTTTTCATCTCCTGCATTGATACATGCCGATTGCCGCTGCGACCGCCAAATTCAGCGAATCGATATCCTGGCTGCTGGGGATGCGCACCGCCTGGCCTATCCGGGCAAATTCCGGGGGCAGCCCCGCGCCTTCGTTGCCGAAGATCAGGCAGCAGGGGCGCTTGATTTCCTTTGCCGTTTCATCCAGCCCCCGGGCGCCATCCAGCATGAAGGGATACGCCGCGTGGGACGGAAATTCCTTGCGGTACGCATCAAAATCCTCGTATTCCTTTAGGCGCAGGGAAAACAGCGCCCCCATGCTGGCCCGCACCGCCTTGGGCTCGTACGGGTCCGCCGCCGGGCGGATCACCGCGATATCCAGGTAATGAAAGCCCAAAGCGGTGCGCAGGATGGTGCCGAGATTGCCAAAATCGGATGTGTGATGCAAAACGATATGGTCGGCATCCTGCTTCAATACGGACGGTCTTTTTTCAAACACCGCCGCCGCAAAGCAATTTTCTTTTCCCGAAATACGGCTCAGCGCCCGATCCGCCGTTTCCACCCGGATGCCTTTTTCTTCCGCCAGGGCGATCAGCGTTTTGACCCCTTCGCTTTCCTCCGATCTGGAGGAGATCAGGATGCGTCTGACGGTCTCCGGGCGCTTTTTCAGCGCCTCCATAGCGGGAAAAATCCCGGGGGCGTAGGAATAATCCAAATCTTTGTGATAGCTTTCCAATGATGGCATGATTAAGCCCGCCTATCGTAAAAATTTTCTCACGGTGTTCATTTTCTCCCGGGTAAAGGGCGGATAGCGGAAGCGGAAATCAAGCCAGCCTCCCTTTACCACCACAGCCTTTTCATGGGTGAAGGTATCGAAGGAATACCTGCCGTGATACTGCCCCATGCCGCTTTGCCCAACGCCGCCGAAGGGCAGGCGGCTGTTGCTCAGATGGATCACCGTATCGTTGATGCAGCCGCCTCCGAAGGGCACCTGGGAGAGGATCAAATCCTGGTTCCCGGCGCTGCGGGAAAACAGATACAGCGCCAACGGCTTTTCCCGCATTTTCAGTATGGGGATCACATCCTCCAGCCGCCGGAAGGGGATCACGGGCAGGATGGGGCCGAATATTTCCTCCCGCATGACGGGGGCATCCCAGGCTACGTTGACGAGCAATGTGGGGGCAATGCGCATGCCGTCCCCCACGCCGCCGCAGAATACCTGCTGCCCCGCCATCAGCCCCATCAAACGCTGATAGTGCCGGGGGTTTACGATCCGGGGCCATTGGGGGCTTTGCAGGGTGTCGCCGTAAAAATGATACCATTCATCCCGGATGGCATTCAGCAATCGTATCTGCACGCTTTCCTGCACCAGCAGATAATCCGGGGCCACGCAGGTCTGGCCCGCGTTCAGGGCTTTCCCAAAGGCAATGCGCCGGGCCGCCAGGGGAATATTCGCCGTTTCATCCACGATGCAGGGGCTTTTGCCTCCCATTTCCAGCGTCACCGGGGTGCATTGGACCGCCGCCTTTTCCAGCACCGCCCGGCCCACCCGTTCGCCGCCGGTGAAAAAGATGTAATCGAATTTTTCATCCAGCAGCGCCTGGTTTTCCGCGTGCCCGCCCAGCACCACCGCCGCCTGCTCCACGGGGAAGCATTCCGCCACCAATTGGGCGATGATGCGGCTGGTGGCGGGGGCGGCGCTGCCCGGCTTCACCACGCAGTGATTTCCCGCCGCCAACGCCCCCACCAGGGGATTCAGCGCCAATTGGAAGGGGTAATTCCAGGGGGACATGATCAGCACCACGCCGTAGGGCTCCCGGAGGATATAGCTGCGGGCCGGGAACAGGGAAAGCGGCGTTCTCACTTTCTTTGCCCGGGCCCATTGACTCAGATGCCCCATGATGAAGGAGATTTCGCTGAGCACCATGCCGATCTCCGTCAGGTAGGCTTCCTCATGGGTCTTGCCAAGATCGCTGTACAGCGCCTGGCAGATAGGCCCTTCCCAGCGCAGGATGGCTTTCCGAAGCGTTTCCAATTGGTCGATGCGGGCCTCCACAGGCAGGGGACCGCCGCTTAAGAACGCCTGGCGCTGGAGGGATACCAGCTCATGGATCGTCATGCAAAAGATCCTCCAGCAAGCGCTTTGCCATTTCCTTGCCCCGGGGGCCAACTTCTCCCACCGGCCCCACGCAGGAGGGGCAGCCGCATTCGCAATCGCAGTCCGAAACCAGCGTCAGCGCGTGGGTCAACAGGATATCCCGCATGCGGAAGGCCTTTTCCGCCAGGCCCACGCCGCCGGGGCAATTATCGTACAGGATCAGCGTGGGCTTTTCCGTAAAGGGGCATTTTACCTGATAGCTGACGGCGATATCCCGAGGGGAACACATGAGATACAGGGGCGACAAGATACGCAGCAGATTGGCGATGCCCAGCATGCCGGACTGCAGATCGTCCTTTTCATATTGTTCGGAGATTTCATCCGGCACCGTACGCCACATGGCGGTGGTGTGCATCTCCGTTTCCGGCAGCCGCACCGGGCCGAAGCCCACGTTTTCATTGTTGTCAAACCGCATCTTTTTGAAAATCTTTACCAGCGCCACCACCTTGACTTCCCCCAGCGCCGCGTTCTTCTCTTCCTTTTCGATGTCCAGCAGGCTCAGGCTCACGTTCAGGTCGGCGTCGGTGTAATAATCCACGTTCACCTTGCGGATGAACGCCTTGCAGGCGTCAAAATCCAGCTCCTCCACCTGATAGGTCTGGCCCTCGTGCATGTAGATGGCGTTGGGATGCAAAAGCATCGGGGCGGTGAAGCGATCCATTTCCCCCACGATCCGGGGGTGGGCCGGGTCGGTGATATCGTTGATGAGGAAGTTTTCCGTCATGGCGGTGCGCAGGCTCATTTCGCTGGCGGGGAAATCCTCCGCCATCCAGTGGTAGGTATCGCCCACCTTGCGAAGGATGCTGCTTTCCTCCAGGAAATCCAGCATTTCCCCGACCCCCGCCGCGTTGCCCAGCGTCTCCCCTTCCTTAAAGGGCAGCTCATAAGCGGCGCACTTAAAATGGCTCAGCAGGATATACAGATTATCCGGGTTCAGCAGGGCGTTTTCGGCGGGCTGCCCGAAGAAGTAATCCGGGTGAGTGACGATGAACTGATCCAGGGCGTTGGAGGAGGCCACCATGAACGTGGCGCTGACCCCGTGCCGCCGCCCGGCCCGGCCCGATTGCTGCCAGGTGCTGGCGATGGTGCCGGGATACCCGCACAGCACGCAGGCCTCCAGGGCCCCGATATCGATGCCCAGCTCCAGGGCGTTGGTGGATACCACCGCCTGGATCTCCCCCTGACGAAGGCCCCGTTCGATCTCCCGCCGTT
>CAJOPV010000004.1 GCA_905236495.1 uncultured Christensenellaceae bacterium | reverse complement strand
TTCATCGATCAGATTCTGGATGAAAGCGAGCTGCCCCAGACCCTGACCTCCTATTCACCCTGCTTCCGCAAGGAGGTGGGCGCCCACGGTATCGAGGAAAGGGGCGTCTATCGCATCCATCAGTTTGAAAAGCAGGAAATGATCGTGGTCTGCAAGCCGGAGGACAGCATGACCTGGTATAACCGGCTGTGGCAGAACACGGTGGATTTCTTCCGCAGCCTGGATATCCCGGTGCGCACGCTGGAATGCTGCAGCGGCGACCTGGCGGATCTGAAGGTCAAATCCTGCGACGTGGAGGCCTGGAGCCCCCGGCAGCAGAAGTATTTTGAAGTGGGCAGCTGCTCCAACCTGGGGGACGCCCAGGCCCGCCGCCTGAGCATCCGCGTCAAAGGCGCGGACGGCAAAAAGTACCTGCCCCACACCTTGAACAACACCGTGGTGGCCCCGCCCCGGATGCTGATTGCTTTCCTGGAAAACAATCTGCAAGCCGACGGCAGCATCCGCATCCCCGAACCGCTGCAGCCCTACATGCGCTGCGACGTCATCAAATGAGCGCCATCCAGCGGGCGCCATCGCCGGAAAGCCGCCGGGAGGGCAATATCGAGCTTCTGCGCGTCGTGTGCATGCTGCTGATCCTGGCCCATCATATGGTGTATCATTCCGCCGCCATGCAGACCGGCAATCAAACGAACCGGGTGATCGCCCGGTTCCTTTTTGCCGGGGGCATGACGGGGGTCAATTGCTTTGTGATGATTACCGGGTATTTCCTGGCGCCTTTCCGGGCAAAAAGGTTCCTTTCTATCCTGCTGGAAACGCTGTTTTATTCCCTGGGGATCACGCTGGTTTTGTGGGCCGCCGGGCTTAGGACGGACGTGAACGGGGAAACGGTGAAAAACGCGGCGCTGATCATCAGCCGCAGCCCCTATTGGTTCGTTACGATGTACCTGGGGCTGACGGCGATGCTGCCTCTTTTGCGGCCCGGGGTCCAGGCCATGAGCAAAAACGCCCACCGATGGGCGCTGGCGGCGGGAACGCTGTACCTGTGCGTGATCCCCACCCTCACCTTTCAAAACCCCGCCAGCCAGTTTTTCCACCAGATCACCTGGTTTATTTACCTCTATGTGCTGGGGGCGTACTTCAAAAAGTTCCCCTCCCGGGCGGACGGATGGCTGCCGCTGCACGGCTTTCTGTTCCTGCTGATGATCGCCTTCATGGCGCTTTCCACCCTGTGGGGAGATCAGCATGCGGAGCTGTTTCAGCGGGTGGGCAGCCGGCAGAATTTCTTCGCGGATAAGAATACCGTACCCCAGCTCATTTGCTCCATCGCGCTGCTGCGGTTCTTCGCGGGGCTGAAGGTCAAGCCCTATCGGGGGCTTCTGGCCCTGTCCTCCGCCAGCTTCGGGGTGTATCTGATCCACGATCACAGCCTGCTGCGCTCCTTCATCTGGCGGGATTGGGGAAAGATTTGGCAGTCCGCCCAGAACGAGACCTTTATCCTGACCGCGCTGCTGGTGCCCATGGGGCTGTATCTGGTTTGCGCTCTGATCGATTGGCTGCGGAAGACGCTGCTGGAAAGGCCGATTTTGAAAGGACTCACACCGATCACGGATCGGGCGGACAGATGGCTTGCCGGGAAGTAAGCCCTGTTTTTGGAAAGGTTTGTAATTTCGCCGCCGCCGTGCTATAATGACGCTACTTGATTTTATGGGAGGGACATTCTTTGGACGACCCGATCGGCCGATGGTTGGCTGAAATAGCTTTATTTCTTGGCCTGGCGCTGCTGCGCCTGGCCCAATCGGTATGGAAAAACGCGAATGAAGGGAAGCTTCGCGCCGCCGCCGGGGAAGGCGACAGGCGGGCCCGGCGGCTGCTGCCCCTGCTGGAAAAGAGCGAGCCGGTCATCGCCCTGCGGGGGCTGTGGACGGTGATTCTGATGCTGTTTGCCGCCCTGGGGGTGGAGATGGTCCGCCGGGCGGGGCTGGGCTTTTCCGGCGCGGCGGCGGTATTCTGCCTGGCGGGGGCGCCGGTGGTGATGGCGCTGTGCGTGCTGGCCCCGGAAAAGCTGGGCAAGCGGAAGGCGGACCAATGGGTGGGCCCCTTCAGCTTCCTGATCCGGGGGATCACCGCGGGCATGACGCCCTGGACCTGCCTGGAAAAGAGCCTGGCCCGGGGGTGCCTGCGGCTGTTCGGCATCGATGCCAAGGCCCAGGACGAGCAGGTGACGGAGGAGGAGATCCGCGCCCTGGTGGATATGGGCGGGGAAAGCGGCGTCATTGAAAGCGACGAGAAGGAAATGATCAACAACGTATTTGCCTTTGGCGATCTGTCCGCCGCTGACTGCATGACCCACCGCACCGATGTGACCGCCCTGTGGATCAGGGACGACGAGGCCACCATCCGCCAGGTCATCAAGGAAAGCGGCCTGTCCCGCTTCCCGGTGTATGACGAGGATATCGACGATATCGTGGGCGTGCTTTCCACCCGGGAATACCTGCTCAACGCCGGGGAAAAGAACCCCAAGCCCTTGAAGGCCCTGCTGAGAGCCCCCTATTTCGTGCCCGAAACGGTGCCCACCGACGTGCTTTTGCGGAACATGCAGCACGCCAAGACCCATATCGCCATCGTGGTGGATGAGTACGGCGGCATGAGCGGCATCGTGACCATGGAGGATCTGCTGGAGGAGATCGTAGGGAATATTTACGACGAGTTTGATCCCGCCGCCGAAAGCGAGGTGCAGCCCCTGCCGGATGGCTCCTTCCGCGTCAGCGGAACGGCGGACCTGGAAACCGTGGCGGAGGAACTGGGCGTTGAGCTGCCTCAGGGCGAGGATTACGATACCCTGGGCGGCTTGATCTTCAGCCGGTTTTCCACCATCCCCGAGGATGGCAGCAAGCCGGAATTGACCCTGTATCTCACCCCGGACGGCGAACCCCCGGAGGAAGGGGAGGCCCCCCGGCTCCACATCCAGGTGGAGTCCATCGAGGATCGCCGCGTCGCCTGGGCCCGGGTCCGGGTCCTTCCGGCGGAGACCGAAAAGAAGGACGAAGAGGAGTAAGACGGTAAAATATCAATACAGGGGAACCGCTTTTAGCCATGCGGCGTCAGACGCATGGCGCGTCATAAGAAATGACGCATGGAGAAGCAGCGCGGGCAGGCGGCGAGGCAGGCCGTGCGAAGCAGCTCCAAAAGCGGTTCCCCTGTATTTTTTCATTCCCTTCACGGTAAACAAAACCGCCTGTTCTTTCGTCTTAATAGGTGAACGCGGCACAAAGGAGGTGAGCGTCGGTGGAGCGGGCCCAGGTACCAGGCTTGATCCGGGAGGCGCGGCTGACGGAGTGGGTAGAGGCATACGCGGACGCGATTCTGCGGGTCTGCTACCTGTATTTGGGAGACAGGCACCTGGCGGAGGACGCCATGCAGGATACGTTCCTGAAGGCGTGGAAGGCCATGGCGCAGTTTGAAAGAAGAGGAAACGGCAGCGAGCGGGCGTGGCTGATGCGCATAGCGGTGAATACCTGCCGGGATTACCGGCGGGGCAGATGGTTTCAGCATCTGGATCTCAGAACGCCGCTGGAGGAATTGCCGCCCCGGTTTACCACCGTGGAGGATGAGGACCGGGCGCTGACGATGGATGTGATGCGTCTGCCGGACAAGCAAAAGCAGGTGGTGCTGCTGCACTACTTTCAAAATATGACCCTGGAGGAAACGGCCCAGGCCCTGGGCATTCCCAAATCCACCGCGTATAAGCGGCTGATCCGGGCGGAGGAGATGCTGAAAAGCAGCCTGACGGGAGGTGACGGAAAGTGAAAGAGCTGGAAATGAAGGAACGGGTCCAAACGGCGCTGAACGCCCAGCTTTCCTTCCTGTGCACGTCCCCCTCCCAGCGGGAGCAGCTGATCGAAACCGCAATGGAGGGAAGAAAAGTGAAAAAGACGAAGCTATCCTTTGCGCTGATCCTGGCGATGATCCTCTGCCTGCTGACGGCGGGCGCCCTGGCGGCGGTGCTGCTTTCCGGGCAGGAGATCGTGGAGCAGGTGGCCGTGCCCATGGCGCAGCAGAACGGGCATGAAAATTACACCTACGACGAGCTGAAAGAGCTGATGGAAAAGCTCAGCGAGAACGGCATCACCCTGGACGAGGGCTCCACCCTCATGCAGGCCTTCCGCGCCGGGCACGGCTATTGGGAAAGGGAAACCATTGAGGAAATCTGCCGCTCGGCCTTCGGCAGGGACGAAAGCATGTGGACCATCCAGCAGCAGCACTGGTACGGGGAAATGATGGTGGAGATCGGCGCGTGGGACGAAAACGTGAATCTCCTGCCCGGGGAGAACGACATGACCGTGGAGGAGGCCGCCGCATTGGCGGTGCGGCTGCTGGGTGATGCCTACGGCATTGAACTGCCCGCGGAGAGCGACGATGAATGGATCGTGAACCAGGCGTTCCAGCGGGTCTACCTGTACAGGGAAGACGAGGAATACACCCAGGACCAGTGGCGCTTCTGGTATGTCAACCGGCGCACGGGCAACAATGATTACGACGTGACCTTTGACCGCCAAGGCGGCGAACAGGAGACCTGGCGGGCGCATTACCTGGAGGAAATCAACACGAAAAACTGGGCCGTCGCTATGGACGATCTGACGGACCGGGAGGGCAACTGCACCGGCTGGGGCGTGGAAACCTGGGCGGAGTTCGGCGAACTGATCCAAGGCACTGATCCCAAGGGCCGTAACGGCTGGCTGTATCAGCACGCGGGCTATCGCCTGCCGCCGGAAGGGGCCGTCAGCCCGGATGAGGCGAAAGAGATCGCCTTAAAAGAAATGAATTACGGCGAGATCACCGGCAAGGTATACGATCACGTGATCTGCTGCACCGACGGGGACAGGCCCATCTACAAGGTGAATCATCGGGTGATCCTGAACGCCGAGGACCTGGACCGTGGCGGCAGGTACGACGCCGTGTGGTGCCTGGAGATCGACTGCATGACCGGCAAGGTGCTGGACAGGCGGGAATTCGTTACCGGCCCGGCAGGCGATTTCATGATGATGTACGTGCCCTTTTCCCTGCTGGAGGAGGCTCCTGCGGCAAATAACGAAAACCCCGCCGTCTCCCAGGCGGAGCAGCGGGTGATGGAGCTGGCGGAGAAAGAAGAGAAAGCCATCCGGGAATACGGGCAGAACCTGTATTTCTGGCCCCCGGAGGTGCAGCAGGCGGTCTATGGCGGCGCTCAGTCCGTGCCCACCCAGGAGGAATACGACAGGGCGCTCAAAATCGCCATGGACGCCATCACGGACCAGTACGGCCCGGACGCGCTCAAGGAATTAGGGGATTATCAGGTGGGCATGCTGCATCGCCGGTTTGACGACGAAAAGGAGAACGGCTGCCGGCAGCTGGACTGGGATTTCATGTTCACCACCGACCCCGAATACCTCTCCGATGGCTATCGGGTGCAGTTCACCCAGCTGCTTCCCAC
>CAJOPV010000003.1 GCA_905236495.1 uncultured Christensenellaceae bacterium | reverse complement strand
CCAGCTTTTCCTGACGGACCGTTATCTCCTCCGTGAGCACCTTTTCCTGCTCCTCCAGGATAATCGAGATCACGCTGCCGTTTTCTTGCTCCTGAAGCAGCTGCCCGATGGTATCCAAAGAAAGCCCCGCTTCCCGCAGGAAGCAGACGATCTTCATTTTCTTTAGATCATCCTCGGAATAAAGCCGTCTTCCGCCGTCGGTGAGGCTGCTCGGGATCAGGATGCCCTTCTGGTCGTAAAACTGAACGGTGCGCACCGTGACGCCGCAGGCCTTCGCCATTTCTCCCGTGGTGTATTGTGACACAGCTTTTCGCCTCCTTTCGCTGCCAGATTAGCACATGACGCAGCGTCACGAGCAATACCTGACGCAGGGGGATTTTTCATTTTTTTGCAGAAAGGAGACGGAATCCCCAAAATGTTATGATTTAGCTTTCTTTTCTTTGATGAAGCGCCCCAGGGCGTAAGCGATGATGAGCACCCAGGCGGCCCCCAGGCAGACCAGCAGCGTTACCGCCGTGCCGGGCAGCGGGCCGGAGGCCAGATCCTCCGCCCCTTCCGCATCCCGATCCCCCAGCTGCACGCCGATCTGATCCAGCCTGCACAGGGATTTTACCTGATCGTAAATGCCTTGGATGAGGGCGTCATCCACTGTCTTTTTCCGGCGCACCGCCAGGTTCATTTCCTCGATCAGCCTGCCCGCCGCATCCCGCAGCGATGCGGAGCCGTTGAATACCGGGGTGACGAAGGTTTCATCCAGGTGATCCATGAGAAGCTGGGCGGCGTCGATCTTCACATAGTAATGCTCGTCGTTGTCCTCTCCCCGGCGGGCGATATAATCCTGATATTCCGGCGTTTGCTGGGCTTTCAGCGTCACCGGCACGTAGCCCTCCGTTTCCGAATAGGCGATCTGCACGGTATCGCTGATGAGATACTGCATGAACAGCCAGCTCGCCAGCACCTCCTGGGGGTCGTCCTTATTGAACAGGCACACCGAAGGGCCCTGGGAGATCATATGCGGATCGCTCCAATCGAATTGCGGCAGCGCCCGCACCACCAATTCAAAATCCACCAGCTGATCCGGCGGCAGATCCAGGTGCGGGGCGGCGGTGCCCATCCAGGTGGCCCCGGCGGTGGAATCAATGCCGAAGATGCACTGCCCGGCGTTGAGGAAATTGCCGGGATAGCTGGAGTATTTGAATGTGGAGAAGGCCCCCTTCTTCACATGCTCCGCCACCGTCAGAAGGATTTCCCGGGTCGTATCGTTGAACAGTTGGATCTCCCCGTCCGCCGTGCAGTAGCCCGCGTTTTTCTGCTGCAGCATCTGGATCATCATATTATCGGTGGATTTGTAGATGAAAGGGATCATCACCTTCTGCCCGTTCAAAAGGTAATTGCCGTCGGCGTCCTTTGCCATGGCGGCGTCGGAAACCTGCCATACGAAATCCCAGGTCAGTTGCTCCGGCAGTTCAAACCCCAGCTTTTCCACGAAGGTCTTATTCACATAGCAGGCCTCCGTGGAGCGCATGAAGGGAATAGCGTAATGCTTTTCACCGATCATGCATTCCTGAAGGAACTGGGGCACGATCTGATCCTGCCTGGGTGAATCGAATTTCACCAGGCTGCCCCCCAGGCCGTATTTTTCATCGGCAAACAGATCGTCCAGCGGGGCCATCACGTTATTGCCCGTCAGATAGGTCGCGATATGATCCGGGTAGGTGATGCACACGTTGGGGGTGGTGCCGGTGGAAATATTGGTGATGACGTCCTGATAGATGCGGTCGTAATCGGGATACAGGCGGATACTCACCTTGATGTTGGGATACAGCTTTTCAAAATCCTCGATGGCCTGCACGTAGATCGCCGTCTGGTTTTTGTTGGTATCGTTCTTGGCCCAGAAGGTGATGTTATATTCCCGGGATTCGTCAAACTGCTGAGGGATCAAAAATTCCCGGGTATCCTGGGCCCCGTGGCAGCCGGACAGACAAACGCACATCACCAGCAGCATCGCCGCCGCCAGCAGCTTTTTCCCATGCTTTCTCATCCCTTGATCCCTCCCCGGGACACGCCGGCCATGATTTTTTTGTGGAAGATCAAAAACAGCACGATCAGCGGCACCGAGATCACCACCACCGCCGCCATCATGGCTGGGATATTTTCCCGTCCGAAGCCGTTTTCCCTGATCTCCTGAATGCCGTTGGATACCAGGAAATACTGGGGGTTATCGGTAATCAGCCGGGGCCAGATGTAGCTGTTCCAGCATTCGATCACCTTGAGGATGGTGATGGTGACGAGGGTGGGCTTGCTGATCGGGATCATGACCCGGATCAGGTACTCAAAATCCGTGGTGCCATCCACCTTCGCCGCCTTGTACAGTTCATCCGGGATCTGCTCAAAGTTTTCCTTGAGGAGGTAAATATAAAACACCGAGGTGACCGAGGGCAGGATCAGACCCTGGAAGGTGTTTCGCATATGCCAGTTGGTAATGGTGACGTAGTTGGTGATCACCACCAATTCATTGGGGATCATCATAAGGGACAAAAACAGCGTGAAGGCGATCTGCTTTCCCTTGAATTCCAGCCGGGCAAAGGCAAAGGCCGCCGGAATGATGACGAGCAGCATGAGGCCCGTCGTCACCACGGTAAAGACGATGGTATTGAAGAAATATCTGCCCAGAGGCACGGCGGTAAAGGCATCCAGGTAATTCTGGGCCGTAGGCTCCAGGGTAAAAAACCTTGGAATGTATTCGGAGTTATAGCTGCCGTAGGTCTTGACCGATGTCAGCACCATCCAATAGAAGGGAAACAGCACCATCAGGGCCCACAGCGTCAGAAACACGTAATCCGCCGCGGTGAAGGCCCGCTTCCGGGCTTTGGCCCTACGCTCGATGCGGTCAAAATCCAATTTCGCTTCCATCCTCTTCACCTCCTCAGTAATGCACGTGCTTTTTGCTGATGAGCAGATTGATGCAGGTGATCGTCAGCACGATGGCAAACAGGATCAGCGCCGCGGCGCTGGCAAAGGAGGGATAGCCGCCGCTGCTGCCGTAGAGCATGTCATATACGTAGCCCACGATGGTGTTCATCCCGGCGGCGTTCAGATCGGTGCCGAACAGGGCGATGGCGTCGGAATAAGCCTTGAAGGCGCCGATGAAGCCGGTAATCACCAGGTAAAAGATCATGGGCGATATCATGGGCAGCGTGATCTTGGTAAACACCCGCCACCGAGGGGCGGCGTCCATCTTCGCCGCGCTGTAGTATTCCGGGTTCACCGAGGCCAGGGCGCTGGTTAGGATCAGCACCTTGAAGGGCATCACCACCCAGATGGTGTAGAAGCACAGGACAAACATCTTGGCCCAGTAGGGCCCGTCGATGAAATCCACCGATTGGCCTCCGAACCATTGGATCATCAGATTCACCAGGCCGTCGGTATAGGCCGTTTTCTTAAACAGGATCATAAATACCAGCCCCACCGCCAGGGTGTTGGTAACGTAGGGCAGGAAATAGATGGTCTGAAACAGGTTCCGCAGGGGCTTGATGGCGTTGAGCCCCAGGGAGATGAGCAGCGCGATGCCGGTAGAAAGGGGCACGGTGATGATCACCAGCAGGAAGGTATTCCTGACCGCCTGAAGGAAATAGGGATCCCGCAGCACGTAAGCGTAATTATACAGCCCCACCCCGTGATAGCTTTGCGAGGCGGAATTGTACCCCTCCTCCAGGGAATACACCAGCACGTCAAACAGGGGATAGACCATGAAGATCCCCAGGAACAATATGGCGGGCAGCAGATACAGCCACGCCTTCAAATCATTCTTCTTCATGGGCCCTCCCGCTTTCCAGGCTTCCCGCCCAAAGGGCTGCGTTTTCACCCTTCACGGAAAAGACCTTCACCTTGTCGGGGATCAGGCTGAAGCGCACGGTTTCAGCGTTTTTATCCACCTGATTCCTGGCGGAGATGATGGATCTGACCTGCGCGTTCCGGCTGGCGGGATGGGTGGATACCACGCTGGTATCCCGGCCCATGACCTCCACCCGGTTCAGCTTCATTTCCAGCGGCCCATTTTGATCCAGGATGAAGCCCTCGGGCCGAATCCCCAGCACCGCATCCTGATCCCGGATGCCGGGGGCGGGCATCACGGCCCGATCCCCGATGCAGATTTCCCCGTTTTTGATTTTGGCGTCGAATACGTTGATGGGCGGCGTGCCCAGGAAAGTAGCCACAAACAGGTTCGTGGGGTTGTCATACACGTCCTGCGGCGCGCCGATCTGCTGCACGATCCCGTCCTTCATAACGACGATCATATCCGAAATGCTCATGGCCTCGTCCTGATCGTGCGTGACGAAAATGGTGGTGATCCCCGTCTCCTGCTGGATGCGGCGGATCTCCTCCCTCGTTTGCAGCCGAAGCCGGGCGTCCAGGTTGGAAAGCGGCTCGTCCAGAAGCAGCACCTTGGGCATTTTCACCAGCGCCCGGGCGATGGCTACCCGCTGCTGCTGACCGCCGGAAAGCTCGCTGGGCTTGCGCTCCATCAGGCCCTCGATCTGCACAAGCCTTGCTGCCTGCATGGCCTTTTCCAGCATGTCCTGCTTGCTCAGCTTGTTTTCTCCCTTCAGGTTCTGCAAAGGGAACAGGATATTCTCCTGCACCGTCAGATGGGGGTACAGCGCGTAATTCTGGAATACCAGGCCTACACCCCGGTTTTCCGGGGGCAGCCGGGTCACGTCGTCCTCGCCAAAGAAGATTTTCCCGTCGGTAGGGGGCTCCAGGCCGCAGATCAGGTTCAGCGTCGTGGATTTGCCGCAGCCCGACGGCCCCAGCAGCCCGATCAGCTTGCCGTCCGGGATCTCAAAGCAAAAATCATTGACGGCGATCACGTCGTCGCCCTTTTTCGTCCGGCTGGGAAACCTTTTCGTCAGGTGATCCAATACGACTTTCATAGCCACTCTTCCCTTTTTCTTCAATTTTCCCTGTAACGGATCAAACCGCCTTTATTGTATGCTCTCCGGCGAAAAATGTCAATCGCCGGCCCGTCGCTCGCCGTGCTGCAGTCCGTCGCAGGGCCGGTGCGGCTGCTGAAGAAAGCTGATTCCGCGGCAATGACGGTATCCTTTGTCAGCGATACGTCAAAATGGGTTTTTCCCCACGCAGGAGAATGCATTTTTGTTTGAAGAGAGCGCGGTCACGGCTGGTTCTTTGCGTTTTTGAAAAGCTGAAACAAGATTTATACAAAATTCGCCCCCGCGCAGGGTTGACCGGCCTCCCTCTGTCCGTTATAATACTTTCGTCATGCGAAGCAGGCAGGAAATCCCCTCAGGGGGAACCGAAGGAGTAAAACTCTCAGGTGCCGATAACGGCAAAGACTGCCTGCGGATGACACTCTGGAGAATCCCGGCTCCAGGCCGGGTGCCGAAGGTGCAAAGCCCCCGAATCGGGCTAATCTCTCAGGCGAAAGGACAGAGCGCTTTCCTCATTTCCTTGGGGAAACTTGTTTTGCTTCTTGCGTGGGAGGCGCCTTCGGGCAGCCTCTTATTTTTTCGTTCAAGAAAGGATCGTGAAAACCATCATGGACAGTTTTGCGCAGACCATCGCATCCTTCAACAACAAGGTAAACGGCGTCGTATGGGGGGTGCCCGCCCTGGTGCTGCTCATCGGCACCGGCATCCTTATGACCGTGCTCACCGGCTTTTTCCAGTTCCGCCGCTTCGGTTACATGTGGAAAAACACCATCGGCGGCCTGTTCAAGAAGGAAACGGGCATCCGCAAAAGCACGGATAAGCATTCCATTTCCCAGTTCCAGTCCCTTTGCACCGCCCTTTCCGCCACCATCGGCACGGGCAATATCGCCGGCGTGGCCTACGCCATCACCATGGGCGGCCCCGGCGCGGTATTCTGGATGTGGATTGCCGCCATCGTGGGCATGATGACGAACTATTCCGAAAATGTTTTGGGCATCTTTTTCCGCCGCCGGAACGAGAAGGGCGAATGGAGCGGCGGCGCCATGTACTACCTCAAGGACGGCGTAGGCCGCATGAAGTACGGCAAAATCGTGGGCCGGGTGCTGGCGGTGCTTTTCTCCCTGTTTGCCATCGTAGCTTCCTTCGGTATCGGCAATATGGGCCAGGTGGCCTCCATCACAGAGAGCATCAACACCCTGGTATCCGCCGAGCCCACCACCGTGAACCTGGTGACGGGGCTGGTTGTGATCGTGCTCCTCTCCCTGGTTATCCTGGGGGGCTTAAAGCGCATCGCCACCACCAACGAGCGCATCGTGCCCTTTATGGCGGTGTTCTTCATCATCGGCTCCCTGATCATTATCTGCATGAATATTTCCAAGGTGGGGGCGGCCTTTGGGGCCATCTTCGCCGGGGCTTTCAATTTCAAGTCCGCCGCCGGCGGCGTAGGCGGCGCCATCATAGCCCAGGCTATGACCTGGGGCTTCAAGCGGGGCGTATTTTCCAACGAGGCGGGCCTTGGCTCCTCCGTGATGGTGCATTCCGCCTCCAACGTGAAGGAGCCTGTGGTGCAGGGCCTGTGGGGCATCTTTGAGGTG
>CAJOPV010000002.1 GCA_905236495.1 uncultured Christensenellaceae bacterium | reverse complement strand
TCTGCATGATTATGCATCCATTATACGATCATTTCTCCCGCCTGTCAAGGGCCGGGCCAGGGAAAATACACACAGAAAAAGAGGACGCGGGCGCGTCCTCTCTGCCTTCTTCACGGAAGGGCCTGCCAGGATCGGAAAGCGGCGTCGCCGCCGAAAACGAAATACACGTCCCGGACCCCGGACAGGGAAACGGGTACGGTCAGCTCCGTTTCCGTCCCGGCGGGGATATCCGCCTGAGCGGCGATCTGGCCCTCCGGGCTATCCGGGATCACATACAGGGAAGCGCCCTTCTCCGAGGCGGCGATGATGCTGAGCTCCCTGGCCCCCGTTCCGAAATCCGCCTGGCTCACCTTGAACCAGCTGCCTGCCGATCCCTCCACGAAGGGCCCCTGACCCTTCACCTTCACGGCGATGCCCGCCTGGTTTGCCTGGGTGGAAGCTAATACGGGGCGGAAGGGATCCAGGGGCTTTAACTGCTTCACGCCCTTCATGGTGCCCCTCACCTGCCCCAATGAACCGTCCCTAACGGGGATCACATCGATCTGGGGGCTGCGGTAATTGCCGGTGATGCCCATGGCTTTTTCCACGGGCCGGGCGTGATAGAACAGGTAATACTGCCCGTTCAGGCAGGCGATGCTGTGGTGATTGTTGCCGTAGAGGCCGAAGAACCGGCCCTCGTTGGGGAACAGCTCTCCTTGCCAGGTGTAGGGGCCGAACGGGCTGTCCGCCGTCATATATTGGATGGCCCCGTCGGTAAGGCCCAGAGCGTTGCCCCGGGTCTGCCAGTTGGAGCAATAGGAATAGACGTATTTTCCGCCGATCTTATTGATCCCCGAATCCTCAAACAGCCAGGGGACATCCAGCGTCGTCGGCTCCCCGTCCAGGGAGATCATGTCGTCTCCCAGCCTTACGATGCGCCCGGTGCCGGGAGCGGCCTGCTTTCCCTCCGGCACGCCGCCGCCAAAGGCCAGATAGCCCGTGCCGTCCTCGTCCACCATCACCGCCGGATCGAACAGCCAGGTGACATTGGCGCAGTTGGGCGTCCTGCGGCTGATGAGCAATCCTCCCACCTCATCCCGCCAGGGCCCCGTGGGGCTGTCGGAGGTCAGCACGCCGATGCCGTTCCCGCCATTGCAGAAATAGAGGAAGAATTTTTCCTTCCCGTCGATCTCCTTATGGGCGGCGCAGGGAGCCCAGGAGTTTTGCGCCCAGGGCGCGGCGCCGCCGGCCCCCGCTACGGGGATGCGCCCGTGATCGGTCCAGTTCACCAGATCCTCGGAGGAGATCAAATTGATGGCCCGTATCTGCCCGTACGTGTTTTCCTTTACGTTCCCGTTCGCGTCCCGCTGGATCAGGTCGTCGGTCATAAAAACGTACAACCGCCCCTCATATTCCATCACGCCCGGGTCAGCCCCGAAGCGCTGGGTGTAAAGAGGATTGTTTTCCCCTTCTTTTTTATAGGACGCGGCCAATTGAATGCCCAATTCCTTCACGGTAACCCCTCCGTCCTGTGCATTGGCGGCCCCCAGGGGCAGCGCCATCATCAGCGCGCAGGCAAGCGCGCAAAGCCGTGCCTTGTTCATTTTTTCCCCTCCGCGTCGCCGGGCAGCCCGGCAGCTTTGCGTTTTTTCCTTCGGGACAGATACCCGATCCCTGCCGCCAGCAGCACCCCGAAAAGCACCCCGGCGCTGTCGATGAGCACGTCCCGGGCCATGGCGGCCCGCCCGCTGACCGCCATCTGGTGAAATTCATCCGTCACGGCATATAAGGTGCCCAGGGCCCAGCTGACCCCCGTTTTCCATTTCACCCGCAGCCATTGAAGCAGCAGCCGCAAAAACAGGCCCAGCAGCAAAAATTCCGTAAAGTGGGCTGCCTTTCGCGTCGTATGGCTGTATTGGGCGATCAGGGCCTGCTGCTCTCCCCGGCTCAGATCGGCAAACCCGGGCCTGAACGCCCGCAGCAGCCATTCCGTCACCTGCCCGCTGACCGCGCTGGAAACCTTGGCGTTTTGGGCGGAAAAGCAGAAGATCGTTACCGCCGTCGCCGCCACCAGCAGGCTCAGGATCACAATTGCCCATCGTTTCCTCACGCTGCCCAAATCCCTTCCGCAGGCCCCTTCCCAAGGCCATACCCGTAACATTTCGGCGCGTTTTTCTTTTTTCCTGCCAATTGCCGGGATCCCGGGCAACTTTCATCTTGCCCGGATGAAAAAGGAAGCGTATAATGAAAAAACATCCAGGAGAAAGGAGGCGGGCCATGAAACGCTCTTCCCCCGCCCCGGACGGGGCCTTTTCCAACCGGGCGCTGGTAGCCCTGATCCTGCCCCTCATCGCCGAGCAATTCCTGGCGGTGCTGGTGGGCATGGCGGATACCGCCATGGTCAGCGTCGTGGGCGAAAGCGCCGTGGCAGCCGTCTCCACGGTGGATACGCTGAATATCCTCTTCATCCAGCTTTTCTCCGCCATGAGCGCCGGCGGCGCGGTGGTGGCGGCCCAGTACCTGGGAAGGGGCGACCGCAAGAACGCCTGCACCGCCGCCAAGCAGCTGATGCTTTCCACCTTCGCCTTAGCCATGGCGGTGACGGCGGTGATCGCCGTTTGGCACCGGCAGATCATCGGCCTCATGGATAACGGCAGCGACCTGAGCACGCTGAACCAATCCTGCACCTACCTGCTCATCACCGTATTTTCCTATCCCTTCCTGGGCATTTACAACGGCGGCGTGGGCCTTTTGCGGGCCATGGGGAACAGCAAATCCTCCATGTGGACCAGCATCGCCATGAACGTCATCAACATCGGCGGCAACGCCCTGCTGATCCATCCCCTGGGCCTGGGGGTAGCGGGGGCCGGCATTTCCACATTGCTCAGCCGGGCGGTATCCGCCGTCATCATCCTGCGCATCATGCGCAATGCCAACATGCCCATTCATCTGGATTCTCCCCGGCGTCAGAAGGGGTATTTCCGCTTTGATTTCGCCATGATCCGCCGCATTTTCCGGGTGGGGGTGCCCAACGGCCTGGAAAACAGCCTGTTCCAGGTGGGCAAGGTGCTCATCATGGGCATCATCACCACCTTCCCCACCGCCATCCGGGCCGCCAACGGCATCGTGAACAGCGTCAGCAGCGTGGTGAATATCCCCGGCGGCGCCATCGGCCTGGCGGCGGTGGCGGTGATCGGGCAATTGGTAGGCGCCGGCAAAACGGAGGAGGCCCGGCGCTCCGGCAAAAAGCTGATGGGGCTCATGTACCTGGGGGTCTTCCCCATGAACGCGGCGCTGTTTTTCCTGGCGGAGCCGGTGGTGCGTTTGTTTAGCCTCTCCGAGGCCGGGATCCCGGCGGCGGTGGAGGTGCTGCGGGTATATGCGGTCTGCTCCGTCCTCATCTGGACCCCCTCCTTCGGCACCCCCAATATCCTCCGGGCTGCCGGGGACGCCCGCTACACCATGACGGTTTCCATCATTTCCATGCTGGTGCTGCGGCTTGCCGCCAGCTACGCGCTGGTGTATGGGTTCGGCATGTCGCTGCTGGGCATCTGGATCGCCATGTTCATGGATTGGGCCGCCCGGGGCATCTGCTTCCTGCTCCGCTTCCGGGGAAACAAATGGCTGCAGAAAAAGGTCATATAGCTTGCTCCGCATCAAAAAGCGCGCTTTTCACCGTCCCATAGGCGGCGGATCAGCGCGCTTTTCTGATGGTTTGAATCTTATTCGGTCAGGCTGAATATTTCCTCCGCCAGCCGAACGGTTTCCTCCTGGCTTCTGTCCTCGTCCCGAAAAAGCACCCGGAACCCGGAATGCAGCAGCGCGTCATAGCTTTCCCGGGTGCATACCCGGGTGAGGATTTCCCGATAATTGTCCAAGGCCGCCCGGGGGTCCGGCTCCTCCAGCATCAGCTGATAAAGAAACTGCTTTTCCGGGTCGGGCCGGTCAAAAAAACGGCGGATGGCAATTTCAGGATCCGAAAGCATCACCAGCACATGCCGGGTATCCGAAATCCGATGCAGCGTTTCCACGCAGATATTGGTATCCACGAATATCTTCTTTTCCCGGGCTGCCGGGTTTTCCAGAAGCTCCTCAATCATTTGCAGCTCCACGGTCTCGCACTCTTTTTTTACATCCCGCAGCCACGTGACGTACTCCTCCGGCGTGCGGCGAATGAATTCATGCCAGTCCGTAAGATCCCGGGTATAGGTCAGATTGGGGAATTCCCTTTTGTCCAGCTCGGGCAGCTTCGCGTCATGGTAGTTTTCCTCCAGCGCGATGCCCCGGTGCTTTTTCGCCAGGTTCTTAACCACCGTCGATTTCCCGGCATAGGACGTGCCGATCACAAAATACACGTTGCTCAGATCCATGGGGGCCACCTCAGGGCAACATCAGTCGATGGATGCAACACCCTCCGGCACCCACGCCCGATAGACGGTGTTGTAGTCGTCGCTGTAATATTCCACTTCCACATACCCGTTTTCCCTGCCGTAGGCCACCACGTCCTCCCAATGGGTGATCCGGGGGCCCTTGGCATAATTGCTTCCCGGCCCCTGCCGGGTATCCGTGGCGCTGACCGTGCCCTGGCCCGAGCTGTAATACTCCCGCAGAGAATCCACGTTCACATCCACCCGCTTCTGCCCCGTCCATACCCGGTGCCGGGCGCCTTCGGCAGTAAAATCCACCAGCACCCACCAGATATCGTTATAAGAATCCCATTCCTTTGCCAGCACCTGCACCGTGACGGTCTGCCAATTGTCGTTGAAGTAAGAGCCCGTCTCGCTGTACTGGGTGCCCGGGCCGGAACGGGTTGACAGGCGCATTTTCAGCTTGGCGGAGGCGGCGTTGGAGGAGCTGCCATACACGGTGGGCACGTTGGTGGCCTGGGGCTGCAGGGCGGTGGCAGCGGGAGCGTTCTGCACCAGCATCACCTCGGACAGGCACACGTCGTTTTCATATTTGCTGCCCTTATAGGAGGACAAAACCCACAGCCGCACCCCGATCACGTTCTCGTGATGTCCCACGTCGAACCGCTGCCAGCCCGTCCGGGCCTTGTCGTCCTGCAGCGTCAGCTCCACGGGGTCCGCATAGGAAGCGCTTCCGTTATAGAGGAATTCCGCCCGGATGCCCTTGGGCCGGGCATTGATGACGTATTGATCGCTGCCGCTGGTGCTGTAAGCCCAAAAGCCGTTCTTGAACCAGAGCGCGTCCACCGTCTGGGCAGAGCCGATATCCAGCGCCAGCCAGGTATTGCCCAGGGTGCCCTTCGCTTTGGAAGAAAACTGCCAGCAGGTGGATTCGTCGCCGTCGGCGGCGTTGGCAGGCTGCCAGATAAGGGGATCGCTGGCCTTCTGCAAGTAGGAGGAGGCGGAAACGTCCGCGATCAGCACCTTCACCCGATTGGCTTCGCCGGGGATCTGCTCCAGGCAGGGGTTCACCGTGCCCTGTACGGAACGGGCCGCCCCGCAGTTGGAGCAGTAGTTGCCGGTGTTGTCCGTTTTTCCGCAGCTTGCGCAGGTCCAGCTTTCCGCCGGGCGCGCAGCCCCGCAGTTGAAACAGAAATTGCCGGTGTTGCCTGTCTGCCCGCAGCTTGCGCAGGTCCAATCGCTCCCTTCCGCCTGGGCGCAGCACAGGCCCAGAACCGCGATCAGGATACAGCATACGATTTTCTTCATCGGTCTCTCCCCTTTACTTATTCAAGCAAAAATACGACGTGTCAAGGCCGCTTCCCGCGACGTTTTCCGATCTGCCCTGCCGCAAAACAGAAAAGCGGCTTCATTTCCTTGATTGTACCATAGATGCGACGGTATGTAAACCAAAATTTACCAAGGCTGATACGGATACTGTCCGCAAAAAGGCTGCCGCATTGGAAACGCGGCAGCCTGTTTCTGTATCGGTTAAACCCTTTTTGGGATTCCTGCGGCGGAGGAATTCAAGGCGGGGGTTCGGCCCGGTTTGGCCTGATACTGTTGATCGCGCCTTTCTCTCCGTCTGTCCATCGGTCTTGGGTCGGTCTTGATGGATGGTTTCCTTCTGATTGGGTTTTCGCTTCAATGATATGCAGTTTTCTGGTTTTCCGTTATGCGGGGGCGGATTACCTGTCTCCTGAGATTGGGTTTTCCTGTTTCTCCGGGTGATCCTCGCTTCTCCGCTGATGTTTTTTTATCGCTTATGCGGTGCCGTATGATGATCGGCCTGTGTTTTATCAGTCGGGTTGCAGCGTAAATTCCTTTCCGTTTCCGATGTCCCTGTGGATCGCCCCCGCGTGCCGCTGTGCTTGGCCCATGGGAATCGCCTCCTCCTTCTCGGTCGGTCGGGCTGGTTGATTGAACGTCGCTTTCTTTTCTCTCCCTCTTCTGTTCGTCTGTATCTTACCACGGTTTCCCGGATTTGTCAACACATTTTTGTGTTTTTCGGAAAAAATTTTTCCAGATTGGAAATGCTTTACAGATCGGCGGCAACCGTGATATAATAAGTGGTAGTGAATTTTTCCGCCGCCCGAAGCGGCGCAGTTACGGTAAGGAGGAAACGAACCAATGGCACGGAATCAATTCGGCGGTTTCGGGGGCGGCCCCAACATTCAGCAGCTGATGCGCCAGGCCCAGAAAATGCAGGAGCAGATGCAGCAGGCCCAGGAGGCGCTGGACGAGCAGGTGTATGAAGCCAGCGCCGGGGGCGGCATGGTGAATTGCAAGGTCAGCGGCAAGCGGGAGGTATTGGAGCTTACCATCAAGCCCGAGGCCGTGGACCCCGACGACGTGGAAATGCTGCAGGATATGATCCTGGCGGCGGTAAACGAAGCGCTGAGGGCCGGTGAAAAGAACCGGGAGGACACCATGGCGAAGCTGGCCCCCGCGGGCATGGGCGGGATGTTCTGATATGCCGGAAATCACAAGCGATCCCATCGCCCGGATGACGCTGGAATTATCCCGGCTGCCGGGCATCGGGCAAAAAAGCGCCCAGCGGCTGGCCTACCACATCGCCTCCCTCCCCCTGGATCAGGTAAAGGATCTGGCTGCCGCCCTGTGGCAGGGGCGGAAGGCCCTGCGCTTCTGCGCCCGCTGCGGCAATTACACCCAGGAGGAGTACTGCGCCATCTGCGCCAATGAGGAGCGCCGCAACGGGCAGATCTGCGTGGTGCGGGACGCCCGGGACGTTGCCGCCATGGAACGAATGCGGGATTACAAGGGCCTTTACCACGTGCTGGGGGGCACCCTTTCCCCCATGGACGGCATCGGCCCGGAGGATATCCGCATCAAGGAGCTTTTGCAGCGCTTATCCTCCGAAACGGTGACGGAAGTGATCCTGGCCACCAACCCGGATATCGAGGGCGAAGCCACGGCGGCCTATATCGCCCGGCTCATCAAGCCCCTGGGCATCCGGGTCAGCCGCATTTCCTACGGCGTGCCCGTAGGCGGCGATCTGGAATATGCCGACGAGGTAACCCTGGCAAAGGCCATGGAAGGAAGAAGAGAGCTTTAATTCCAATTGATTGACAGCCAGGGCGGTGCTTTTCCCTCCTTCCTCCCAAAGAAAACGACGAAAGAAGCTTCATTATGCTGCACTTTTACCACGGCGTCATGGGCTCCAGCAAAACCGCCATGCTGCTGATGCAGCGCTACAACTACCTGCAGCTGGGCTTTCGGGTGGCGCTGTTGAAGCCCGCCATTGACACCCGCATATCCGCCAACATCGTGTATTCCCGGGTGGGCCTGCAGGCGGAGGCGGATATCATCCTGGAAAACGGGCACAGCGTGCGGGAGCAGCTGAACTGGCTGGCGGTGCAGCACGCCCATTCCGATTTTCAGTACGTATTCGTGGATGAGGCCCAGTTTTTAACGGAAGCCCAGGTGCAGGAAATGGCGGACATGGCCTGCGACCTGGAAATCATCTGCTACGGCCTGAAAACGGATTTTTTGGGCAACTTTTTCCCGGGCTCGGCGGCGCTGCTGCGCCTGAGCGAGGATATCCAGGAGGTACCCGGGTCCCTCTGCTGGTGCGGAAAGAAGGCCACCATGAACACCCGGGTGGATGGCAAAGGCCGGGTCGTCAAGCAGGGGGCGCAGGTGCTCATCGACAATCAGGATGAAATCAAGTACGTAGGCCTGTGCTATCGGCACTGGCGGGAGGGAAAAGCCCATGCCTGAATGGATCGCTCAGCACGGAGGCCTTCTGTCGCTTTTCGCCCTGGCGGTTTCCGCCGCGGGGCTCGTTCTTTTGCTCGTGATCTTTGCCCGGCAGCGGCAGGGCGCCCGGCGCAGCGAAAAAAAGCTGGAGGGCCTGAACCGCCGCCTGGAGGAGGCGGGACGGACCATGCTGGACCGAAACGAATTTACCGCCTCCACGGAAAACCAGTCCGCAAGGCTCCTGCAGGCCATGGAGGAGCGCAGCCGGGACGAGGCCCTGCGCCTGTCCCAATTATCCGCCCGGCTGGACGCCTTCGGCGACAGCCAGGACGTGCGGCTGCACCGCATCACCGCCACCCTGGACGATAAGCTGACCCAGAACGAGGGCCGCATCGAACGCATGCGGGAAACGCTGCTGAAAAGCGTCACGGGCCTGCAGGAGGATAATGCCAAAAAGCTGGAGGAGATGCGGCTGACGGTGGATGAAAAGCTCCACGCCACGCTGGATAAGCGGCTGAACGAAAGCTTTTCCCTGGTGAACGAACGGCTGGAGCAGGTATATCGCGGCCTGGGCGAAATGCAGAATTTAGCCAGCGGGGTAGGGGATCTGAAAAAGGTGCTCACCAACGTAAAGACCCGGGGCGTCTGGGGCGAAATGCAATTGGGGGCGCTGCTTTCCCAGGTGCTCTCCCCGGGGCAGTACGATGAAAACGTGGCGGTGGTGCCCACCTCCAGCCAGCGGGTGGAATTCGCGGTGAAGCTGCCGGGGCAGGGAGAGGGCACCGTGTATCTGCCCATCGACAGCAAATTCCCCATCGAGGATTACGAGCGGCTGCTGTCCGCCTACGATATCGGCGACCAGGCAGTGATCGCCGCCGCCACCTCCGCCCTGCAGACCGCCTTAAAGATCGAGGCCAAGCGCATCGCGGACAAGTATATCGCCCCGCCCTACACCACCGATTTTGCCATCATGTTCCTGCCCATCGAGGGGCTGTACGCCGAGGCCCTCAGGGCCCGGGGCCTGACGGAGGAATTACAGGAAAAGCTGCGGGTCGTCATCGCCGGGCCCACCACCCTGAGCGCCCTGCTCACCAGCTTGCAGGTGGGCTTCCGCACCTTAGCCATCGAAAAGCGCACGGACGAGGTATGGCAGCTGCTCAGCGCGGTGAAAACGGATTTTTCCAAGTTCGCAGACCTTTTGGAGGCCACGGAGAAGAAGCTCCAGGCCGCCACTCAGTCCATTGAAACCGCCAGCCGCAAGACCCGCACCATCCAGCGGCGGCTGCGCCAGGTAGAGGGGCTGGAAGCCCACGTGGAAGCCGGCGAACAGATCACCCTGCTTCCCGAGGATACGGAGGAGGATTAAACCCCTCCGCCGTCATTTCAGCGCTTGGAAAGCATCTTTGGAACCATTTTCCGGGACAAAACGAGGCCTTTGTGCCATACTAACGGAAAGCGCGGCGTGCGTTTTTGACATTGCGGACCGACCCAAGCGAAAGGAGAGCGCATCATGGATCAATTGGGTGAAGAATTGAAAAAAGTCGTTCAGGCGGGGCTGGGCGCCCTGTCAACAGGCGTGGAAAAGGCCCAGGAAGCAGTGGAAACCCTGTCCAAGAAGGGCGAACCCCTTTATCAGCAGGCCAAATCCGCCGTCACCGACGCGGCGGACAAGCTGAAGCAGGCCTTTGAAAAAAGCGGTATCGCCGACGCCCTGTGCGGCAAGCCCCAGGTGGCGGAAATCATCGACGACCTGCGGGGCATGAGCAAGGAGGATCGGGCCCTGGTGCGGGAAGCGCTGGACCTGTTCGACGCTGAGGAAGCCCCGGAACAAACCGGCGATGCGCCCCAGCCCCCCGCCGACGGGGACACCCAGGCGTAACCCCACCCCATTCAACGGGTCGTGCAACGCGGCCCGGTTTTTTATGAACAGGAAAAAAACCATTCGGATGTTTCCTTGCGGAAAGATTTGTTGTATCATAGGGGCATCCGAAACGCAAGGAGGGATGCACCGTGAGCAACAGACAAAAACGGGGCTGGGATACCTATACCCTCACCGCCATCGGCGTGCTCGCCGCGGCGGTCTATGTAGTCACCTTGTTCCGCTTTCCCCTGTTGGGCAGCAAGGTGCATTTTGCCAACGCGCTGTGCCTTTTATCCGGGCTGCTGCTGCCCCCGTTGCCGGGGGGATTGGCAGCCGGGCTGGGCTCCGGGCTGTACGACGTGCTCAACGGCTACGACCCGGCGGAGGCCCTGATCACCTTCGCCAGCAAATTTGCCATGGCCTTCGTCTGCTCCCTGATCGCGGGAGTCGGAAAGCGTGAGCAGCCGGATATGAAGCGGGTGCTGCTGGGCGTGGTGACGGGGGCCCTGACCTATGTAGCCCTGTACATGCTCAAAACCTTCATCTATCAGCATTTCATCTATGCCTATCCCCTGGACGCGGTATGGGCCACCATGCTGTCCAAGCTGATCCCCTCCCTCATCAACGCCGGGCTTTCCATCGTCGCCGCCCCCATCTTTTTCCGGGCGGTGTGGCCCGCGGTAAAGCATATCCTGCTGGGCGAGCAAAAACGCACATAAAAAACCGTTCCCCGGGCCGTGAGCCTGGGGAACGACCAGCGCATCGACAAAGTCGATGCTCTGCCATCGAAAGTCAGCAGACAGACTTTCGATGGATTGCATCCATTTGCTGTAAAATGGCATTTCCGGGCATGTTTGCCCGGAAAC
>CAJOPV010000001.1 GCA_905236495.1 uncultured Christensenellaceae bacterium | reverse complement strand
GCCCGCAATATGGGGTCCGGGCTGACCGTTTCCAGCCGGGGGCCGAAATACAGGTGGGCCAGGGCGTTTTCCGGCATGATGCACATAACGTAGCTGATCTGTTCGTTCCGCAGGTGAATGAGGCTGCCTTCCCTGATGATTTCCGTCATTCCTGTTCCCTCGCTCCCGTTAAAATGTGGGGTTCCGCTTCAGCACTTCCAGGGCCATCCGCCCGTTGTGGTAGGGGCACTTCCAGGGCTCCACGATGGGCTCATCGCTGCCGGGGGTCCCGTCCTCGCGGACGTACCAGTACCATTCCGATCCGGGACGCCGATCGATGAGCACATCCCGGATATACGCCCATTGGGTCAGCACCGCGTCCCGGTACCGCTGATCTCCTGTGCGCTCCCAGGCGTTGAGAAAGCCCAGCAGCGCCTCCGCCTGCACCCACCAGATGCGCTTTTGATTCACGGCCCCTTTTTCGCACTCGTTGGCAAAGCCGTGATCCGTAAAGGCGGCAAAGTAGGTATGATCCGCCATTTGAAGGAGCATCGGGCGGATGCGGGCGGTGAGAGCCGGATCGTCCAGCACATCCAGGGTGCGGTCCGCCAGCCAGGAGGTTTCGATATCGTGCCCGAAGGAGTAAAGATCGATGAGGGAATGGTATTCGTGATCGAAAAATACCTCCTGCCGCCGCTTTTCCCCGTTCCAGATCTTTTTTTCCAGGATGTCCAGGATCTCGTACAGCTTTTCCCGCACAAGCGCATCCCCGCAGGCCTCATACAGCCCGGTGTAGCCCTCCATCACGTGGAGCAGGGTGTTCATGGTGCGCGTCGCCATGACCCCGTTTTCGCTTAATTTTTCATTGCTTTCGGGCCGCCAGTCCGCCGTGAAGGCCTCCAGGTAGCCCCCTTCGTCCCGGCAGCGGGTTTCGATGAGATGAAACAGCGCAAGCGCCCGGTTCAGGGCCTCTTCCCGGCCCGATGCCCGGTAATAAGCGCTTAAGGCGTAGATGGCGAAGGCCTGGTTATAGGTGTGCTTGGTGCCGTCCGAAACGGCGCCGTCAAAGCGCAGCGCCCAATAGACCCCTCCGTTTTTTTCGTCCGTCATGCGTTTCAGCATTTCATAGGCGTGGTCCGCTTCGGAGAGCAGCTCGGCATCTCCCAAAGCGCGGTACGCCTCCGAAAAAAACCAGAGGATGCGGCTGTTGAGGATGCAGCCCTTGTCCGCCTCCGGGCGGCGGCTGAGGTCAAAATCCACCTGCCCGATGTAACCGCCGTTGGTATCGTCCCGCAGGGACCGCCAGAAGGGGATGATATGATCGGTCAATTCTTTTTTTACTTCCCGTATAAGCATCTGCCCGCCGTCCTCCTGTGATTGCTGATTTCATTATATAACAGTTTTTTTCCTTTTTCCACCCTGAAATGAAGCCCCGGGAAAAGAAAATATCCGATTTTGCTGCCGGGCAGGAAAATCTATGATATACTTTGGAAAAACGCAGGGAGGCGCGCCGAGGATGGGGGAACGTGTGATCGGGCTGATGGCTCACGTGGATGCGGGGAAAACCACCCTGTCCGAGGCTATGCTGTATCTTTCCGGGGCGGTGCGCCGGGCCGGACGGGTGGATCACGGGGACGCCTTCCTGGATACGGAGGCCATGGAAAAGGAGCGGGGCATCACCATCTTTTCCAAGCAGGCTTCCTTCACCTGGGGCAAAACCCCTATCACCCTCCTGGATACTCCGGGCCACACCGATTTTTCCGGGGAAACGGAACGGGTGCTGGGGGTTCTGGACGCCTGCGTGCTTTTGATCAGCGCCCTGGACGGGGTGCAGGGCCATACCCGCACGCTGTGGAAGCTGCTGCGGGATTCGGAGGTGCCCGTTTTCCTGTTCGTCAATAAAATGGATGCATGCCAGACGGAGCGGCAGGCGCTGCTGGAAAATATCCGGGAGGCCCTCGGGGCGGAAGCGGTGGATATGACCGCCCCGGATGCCCAGGAAAAGATGGCCTTATTGGATGAAACCTGTCTGGATCATTATTTGAAGGAAGGCGCGGTGCCTTCTTTCCGGGTGCGGCAATTGATCCGGGAGCGGCGGCTGTTCCCCTGCTATTTTGGGTCCGCCCTCAAAATGGAAGGCATCGAACCGCTGCTTGACGCCCTTTCCCGGTTCGGCCCGGAAAAGCCGTACCCGGAGGCCTTCGGGGCAAAAGTATTCAAGGTGGCCCGGGATCGGCAGGGGGCCAGGCTGACTTTCCTGAGGGTCACGGGCGGAGAGCTGAAGGTTCGGGATACCCTGAGCCGCCGGGACGAAAAGGGGGATATCCTTTGGGCGGAAAAGGCGGCGGAGCTGCGGAAGTATTCCGGGGCGAAGTACGCGCCCATCCCCTCCGCCCGGGCGGGGGAAATCTGCTGCGTGGTGGGGCTGAGCCGTTCCGCACCGGGAGACGGCCTGGGGGCCGAGGAAAGCCGCCGGGAGCAAACCATGCAGCCCTGCTACGCCTGCCGCCTCCTGATCCGGGACGGGACGGATATCCACAAGGCGCTGGATTACCTGCGGGCCCTGGAGGAGGAAGAGCCCCTTCTGCAGGTGGAATATGTGGAAAGCAAGCGGGAAATCCGCATCCATTCCATGGGGGACGTGTATCTGGAGGTGCTGCGCCGCCAATGCCTGGATCGGTTCGGCATGGCGGTGGATTTTGGGGAAATGGGCGTTTTGTACCGGGAAACCATCCGCACCGCCGCCGAGGGCGTGGGGCATTACGAGCCGCTGCGCCATTACGCCGAGGTGCATTTGATGCTGACCCCCGGGGAAAGGGGCAGCGGCATCGCCGTTTCATCCGAGGTATCCCAGGATGATCTGGCGCTGAACTGGCAGCGACTGATCCTGACCCATATCCGGGAAAAGCAGCACCTGGGGGTGCTGACAGGGGCGCCCGTCACGGATCTGAAAATCACGCTGGTAAACGGCAGGGCCCACCTCAAGCACACCGAGGGAGGCGATTTTCGCCAGGCCACCTACCGGGCCATCCGGCAGGGGCTGATGAAGGCGGAATCGGTGCTGCTGGAGCCGTATATGAACCTGGAGCTGACGCTGCCCGAAGAGGCCCTGGGCCGGGCCATGAGCGATATCGGCCTCATGGGCGGCAGCTTCGAGGCGCCGGAGGAGGCGGAGGCGGGGATGCGTCTTCTGCGGGCCCAGGCCCCGGCGGCAAGGTGCGCCTCCTATGGCAGGGAGGTCAGCGCCTATACCAAGGGCCGGGGCAGGATGACGGCGGCCTTCGCCGCTTATCTGCCCTGCGCCGAGGCGGAAAAGGTGATCGCAGCCCGGAAGTACGACCCTCAGGCGGATCTGGAAAACACCCCGGATTCGGTGTTCTGCGCCCATGGGGCGGGGTTCACCGTGCCCTGGGATCAGGTGGAAAGCTATATGCATCTGCCCCTGCAAAAGGAGCTTCGGGCCCGTCAGCAGGCGGAAGCGGCCCGGCCCGCCGCCCCGGTCCGTTATCAGGGCACGGCGGAGGAGGACGCGGAGCTCCTGCGCATCTTTGAGCGCACCTACGGCCCGGTGAAGGCCCGGCAGCTGATGAGCAACCCCCGGCAGGAAAATGCCCCGGGCCCGGCAGCCGCCTCCGGCCCTGCGGAAACGGAAGTGCTGCTGGTGGACGGGTACAACGTGATCTTTGCCTGGGAGGAGCTCAAGGCTGCCGCCCAGGAAAATCTGGAGAACGCCCGAAGGCAGCTGATGGATCTTCTGTGCAATTTCAGCGGCGTCACGGGCATCCGGGTGATCCTGGTGTTCGACGCCTACAAGGTGCCGGGGAACGCCGGATCGGTGGAAAAGTACGCCAATATATTCGTGGCCTATACCCAGGAGACCCAGACCGCCGACGCCTACATCGAAAAAACCACCTATCAGGCCCAGGGCAGCCCCCGCATCCGGGTCGCCACCTCCGACGGGCCGGAGCAGCTGATCGCCCTGGGCAATAAAGCCCTGCGGGTCTCCGCCCGGGAATTCCGCCGGGAGGTGACCGCCGCCCAGGGCAGTATCCGGGATTTCCTGGACAAGCATAACCGCGCTCCCCATCCCCCCGCCCTGGAGCAGGCCTATAAGGAAGCCTGGCGGCAGAAGCATGAGAAGAAAAAACAATAAACAAAAGGGGCCGCTGCACTTTTTCTTCGTGCGTGAGCCTCAATGCGCATATCCATATTCGTCTGCAAAAAAAGAGCCCCGCCAACTTCATCGGCGGGGTTTCGTATGCGCCATCAGGGACTCGAACCCGGGACACCCTGATTAAGAGTCAGGTGCTCTACCAACTGAGCTAATGGCGCATGCCGGGAACGGAAAATATATTAGCACGGGGCGGCTTGATTGTCAAGCGCTATTTTTCCGCT